>NZ_JBFUHV010000053.1:0-56238 GCF_056402215.1 Rhodococcus sp. P4_B6
TAGTGTCTGGGTCATGGCGGGGAGGGTGGTGAAGCGGGCGTTCAAGTACCGTTTCTATCCGACTGCGGTGCAGGCGGAACAGCTTGCTCGGACGTTCGGGTGCACCCGGTATGTCTACAACCGGGCGTTGGCCGAGCGGACGCGGGCGTGGTCGCAGGAGCAGCGGCGGGTCACCTATGCGGACACCTCGAAGATGCTCACCGGATGGAAGCGGGACGCGGGAACCGCGTGGTTGGCGGAGCCGTCGAAGGGGCCGCTGCAGGAGTCGCTGCGGCAGTTGCAGGGTGCGTTCGAGAAGTTCTGGCGCACGCAGACTGGCTACCCGCAGTTCAAGAGGAAGGGGCGGTCGAAGGATTCGGCGACCTACTACTCGAACTGCTTCATTTTCAGGGATGGGCAAGTCCGGTTGGCCAAGCAGTCCGAACCGCTGGATATTCGGTGGTCGAGGCCGCTCCCGGACGGGGCCGCGCCGTCGCAGGTGACGGTGTCGCGCAATGCTCGTGGTCAGTACCACATCTCGATCCTCGTCGAGGACACCATCAGCGAACTCGAGCCGACCGATCGGGTGGTCGGGCTCGATGCCGGGATCACCAGCCTGTACACGCTGTCGACGGGGGAGAAGATCACCAACCCGCGCCACGAGCGCAGGGATCGTGCGCGGCTGGCGACGGCGCAGCGGGTGCTGGCCAGGAAGCAGAAGGGATCCCGGAACCGGGCCAAGGCCCGACTGAAGGTCGTGAAGATTCATGGTCGGATCGCCGATCGGCGGCGCGATTATCTGCACAAACTTTCCACTCGGCTGGTGCGCGAAAATCAAGTGATCGCCATCGAGGATCTGAGTGTGCGGAACATGGTCAAGAATCGGTCGTTGTCTCGGGCGATCTCGGATGCGAGTTGGTCCGAGTTCCGGTCGATGCTCGAATACAAGGCCGACTGGTACGGGCGGCGGGTGGTGGCGATCGACCGGTTTCATCCGTCGTCGAAGACCTGCTCGGTGTGCGGGGAGGTCGCGTCGACGATGCCGCTGRMYGTGCGGGRGTGGRCGTGCCGGTGCGGCGYCGTCCATGATCGGGATGTGAAYGCGGCGAGRAATATTTTGGCCGTCGGACTGGCGGTGGCAGCCTGCGGAGAYGGTGTGAGACCACCTCGCACATAACGTGTGGGGYGGCGACTGTCGGTGAAACAGGAACCTCGRGACGCGAGTCCCGAGGGGAATCTCGATCGTTCACGGCCGAGAGGACGTCAACTGGTCCTGCTTCTCCATAAACGTGGGGCTCTCCTGCATGCCTGCATGCGGAGCGGATGAACACGGTGACGGCGATGAGGAAGATGGAGGCCAGGAACAGCACCCGCCACACCCAGGCGAGGAGCAGTTCACGATCGATCTGCCCCCGTCAGCGAGGAACTCATCGGTCTCGTCACCCGGGCGGAACCGCGCATCGACTTCGTCCGCGAGCAGGATCTGCTGCCGCCGTCCCGATTCCCGGGCGATCACTCCGGCGATCCGTCGTTCACCCGGACCGCGGAGCAGCAGAAAGCCTTCGACGACCTGGTCGATTCGGCGCAGGCCCTGTACGGCGTGCCCGACGAAACCCCCGCGGCACTGACGAGAACGGCGCGCGTCAACCCCGGCCTCCGCTGGGTGCACACGATGCCGGCCGGCGGCGGGGCCCAGGTGAAGGCGGCCGGGCATCGTCATCGTCGGACTGGGCGGCATCGGCCGGGCGACGGCACTGAAGCTGAAGGCCCTCGGCGCGACGGTCGTGGGAACGAGCAGGCGCGACACCGCGGTCGAGGGGGTCGACGAGATCGTGCACCCCGACCGGCTGGCCGACGTGGTCGGCGACGCGGACGGCATCGTCGTGACGCTCCCCGGAACCAGCGCCACCGAAGGCCTGGTCAGCGCAAAGGTATTCGGTGCCGTCAAGCCCGGAGTGACGATGGTGAGCGTGGGCCGGGGCAGCGTCGTCGACGAGGTCGCCATGACCGCGGCCATCGAGGACGGGCGGGTCGGCTTCGCCGCGCTGGACGTGTTCGCGTCCGAGCCGCTGGCATCCGACAGCCCGCTGTGGACTCATCCGAACGTGCTGGTCAGCCCGCACACCGCGGCGTTGAATCCCGCGGAGGACCGCCTCATCGCGGAACTGTTCGCGCGCAACGCCACCCGGTTCCTCGACGGCGAGGAACTGATCAACCGCGTCGACACCGTCGAGTTCTACTGACGATCCGGAGCCACGACGGCGCGTCCGGCGGGCGGATCGTCGTGGCCCCGTCAGGACCCGAGTAGTTTCGCCTTCGCCGCCGCGAACTCCTCGTCCGTGAGCACGCCGGCCTCCTTCAGGCGGGCGAGTTCCTGGAGGCGGGACACCAGGTCGTCGCCGCCCGCGGGTGCCGGCGGCGGAGGTGCCTGCTGTTGTGCTGCTTGCTGTTCCGCATACTGCTGCTGCGCCGCCTCGTCGATCCGAGCCTGCTGCTCCGCGTCCTTGTTGGCGGCGCGCCGGTTCATCGCGTTCGACGTCGCCCGTGCGGTGCCGGTGATGACCGCTGTCCGGGCCACCGTGCCGAGCAGCCCGGGACGTCCCATGCGGCGTGGACCCCTGAAAACCATGTCGTTGCTCCGTTTCCGTTCGTGACCGTCAGACCGCGGCGGCGATGGCCGCCTCGACCACCTCGCGCGGGATGTGCAGGTGGAGAGCCACCTCGCCGCCGGCGTGGCGGGACGCGGCCGCGAGCTTGCGCGCCCACGTCTGCTCGTACACGATCGCCACCGCCGACGTGCCCGGCTCCAGTGATTCGCGCACCACCTCGAGGTCCTCGTCGCTGATCAGCGCCTTGGCTTCGAGGGACAGGGCGGCGAGTCCGATGCTGTCGAGGTCCTCGTCCACCTCCACCTGGCGCAGCGTGCCGTCGGTTCCCTTGGAGACGAACACGAGATCGAGGATGGTGACCACACCCTGGGCGACCACCTCGCGGAACGTGTCGATCACCGCGGGATCGGCCCGCTCACCCGGAAAGGTGAGAAACAGGAACGCGACCGGACCGACATCTTCAGCTGAAATCGACATCTTCTCTCCCTGCGCTGGGGTGCCCTGGTGTCGATGATCGCCACCGGCCGGTGGATGCGCATCATCCGCGACGGGTGATTCCGCGCGCCGCCGTTCATCCCTGACGGATGATGCCCCGGGGTCCGGGTTCTGTGAGGCTCGAGCCCAGTGCCGTTGCCGGGTGGTTCGAGAGACGGGTGATGCATGCTTTCCGTGGGAGCCTCGCTTTTCTGGATCGTGGCCTGCGCCGTGATCGCCCCGCTGCTCGCCGGGCTGTTCCCCCGCAAGCTGGTGCCCGAGGTCGTGCTGCTGCTCGTAGCCGGGATCGTCATCGGCCCGCACGTCTTCGACCTTGCGGTCGCGGGCAGCGAGATCGACCTGCTGCGCGAACTGGGGCTGGGACTGCTGTTCCTGCTGGCCGGCTACGAGATCGACACGGCCGAGATCACCGGTCGTGGCGGCAGGCGGGCACTGTTGACGTGGCTGATCTCGCTGGCGCTGGCGTTCACGGTGGTGTCGCTGCTGAGCCTGTCCCACGTGGTCGACGCGGGAACGGCGGTGGCCATCGCCATGACGTCGACCGCGCTCGGCACGCTCCTGCCGATCCTCCGGGACGCGGGCGGACTCGACACCCGGCTGGGCCGGACGATCCTCGATCACGGCGCGTTCGGCGAACTCGGACCCGTCGTCGCGATGGCGGTCCTGCTCGGGTCCCGGGGGTCGGTGGCGTCCATCGTGGTCCTCGGACTGTTCACGGCCGCGGCGGTGCTGGTCGCATTCATTCCCGCCCGCGTGCGGCGCGAGGGCTCCCGGATCACCGCGATCATCCGGTCGGGGTCGGAGACGACGTCGCAGACCACGGTCCGGCTGACGATGCTGCTCCTCGTCGCACTCACCGTGCTCGCGGCGGAGTTCGGCCTCGACACCATCCTCGGAGCATTCGCGGCGGGATTCATCCTGCGGGGTGCCACCCCCGAAGGCGACGAGACACTCGAAACCAAACTCGACGGCCTCGCGTTCGGTTTCCTGATCCCGATCTTCTTCGTGACGTCGGGCATGGCCATCGACGTCGCCGCGGTGGCGTCCGAACCCGGCGTCCTGATCGCGTTCGTCCTGCTGATTCTGCTGGTGCGGTCGGGACCGGTCTACGTCGCCGGAAGATTCGACCGCGGCGCCGACGGTACGGACCCGCCCTTCACCGTCCGCGAACGCACCCAGCTGGCGCTGTACGCGGGAACCGGTCTGCCGCTGATCGTCGCCGTCACCGGAGTGGCCGTCGACTCGGGCGACATGACGTCCGCCAATGCCTCCGTGCTCGTCGCGGCGGGTGCGATCACCGTCCTCCTCTTCCCGCTCGCGGCATCGTTGCTCGCGTCGGCGCCGGAACCGGTGGCCGACTCGACCGGCCCGGGCGCACGAGGAGACCAGAACCCCGGGAGCAGACCGTGACTCGAACCGAATCGACGCAGGCCCCGGCCCGGGCGACGCTGACCCTCGCGACCCTCATCCTCGTCGCCGCCGTCGCCAACCTGAACCTGTCCGTCGCGAACGTCGCGCTCCCCGACATCGGCCGCGCGTTCGACGCGAGTCAGACGCAGCTGAACCTCATCGCCGTGGCCTACTCCCTCGGGCTGGCCGCGTCGGTCCTCTACCTCGGGGCGCTCGGCGACCGCTACGGGCGCAAGCAGATGCTGGTGCTCGGCATGGCGCTGTCGCTGCCGGCGTCGGCGATCGCGGGTTTCGCCGGAAACTTCGAAATACTGTTTCTCGCACGAGTTCTCGGCGGCGTCTCCGCCGGGCTCGCGTTCCCCACCACCCTCGCGATCATCACCGCGTTGTGGTCGGGACCGCCGCGCACCAAGGCGATCGCACTGTGGTCGGCTCTCGGTGGCGCGATCTCCTCGCTCGGACCGATCGTGTCGGGGGCGCTCCTCGAGCAGTTCCATTGGGGCTCGGTGTTCCTCGTGACCCTTCCGCTCGCCGGTCTCGCCCTCGTCAGCGCCATCCTGTGGGTGCCCGCCCACGTCAACGAAACGACCGATCCCGTCGACAATCTCGGCGGCATCATCTCCGTCGTCTTCATCGCCGCCCTCATCCTCGCGATCAATTTCGCGCCCGTGGACGGCTCCGGGGCACTCGCCGTCGGTCTCGGCCTGATCGCTCTCGCCGCGGGTGCCGCGTTCTTCCTGCAGCAACGGCGGGCGGCGCACCCACTGTTCGATCTGCACGTCGCCGCCCGCCCGACGTTCTGGGTGGCCGCTGTCGGCGGGGTGATCGTGTTCGGCGCCTTGATGGGAGCGATGTTCATCGGGCAGCAGTTCCTCCAGAACGTGCTCGAGTACTCCACGCTCGCCGCCGGATCCGCGATCATCCCGGCCGCCGTCGCGATGGTCGTCGTCGCACCCCGCTCCGCGAAACTCATCGAATCGCACGGCTCCCGGTTCACCCTGCTCCTGGGTTACCTGTTCGTCGTCCTCGGACTGGTCGTCGCGCTGGTGTGGTGGGACGAGAACGCGACGTTCTGGTGGGTGGCGCTGGCCTACGCGTTCGTCGGCATCGGGGTCGGGTTCGCGGGAACCCCGGCGTCGCGGTCGCTGACCGGTTCGGTGCCGGTGTCGCGGGCGGGTATGGCGTCGGGCACGTCCGACCTGCAACGCGACCTCGGTGGCGCGATCATGCAGTCGATCCTCGGCGCGGTGCTCACCGCCGGTTACGCGAAGTCGCTGTCCGCCACGATCGCCTCGTCGCCGGACGCCGGCCAGATCAACGCGGAAACCCAAGCGGCGCTCACGAAGTCGTACTCCAGCGCCGAGGTGCTCGCGGAACGCTATCCGCAGTACGCCGAGCAGATCATCGCGGCCGCCCGTAGCGCCTTCCTGGACGGCGACGACCGCGCGTACCTCGCCGCGATCCTGGTGGTGTGCGCCGGGGCGCTGGTGGTGTTCTTCTTCTTCCCCCGCCGCGACGAGGAGAAGCGGCTGCTGGCCGAATACGCGACCGAGAGTGCGCAGTAGGGCGAACGTACCGTCGGTCGCCTCGGAAGCGCCGAAAGGTACATTCGCCCGGCGGTCGCGGGGTAAATTCCCGAGAGAGGCACCTCGACGACGGGACCGCACGATGACAGCTCAGGTCGTGACCAAGACGAATCGGCGACGGGGCCTCGCGGCGGTCGCGGCAGCATTGCTGCTGGTGGTGACGGCTGCGTGCTCCGATGACTCCTCCTCCACGGGCACCTCCGCGACCTCGACGACGACGCAGGGGGGATCGCCGGGTGCCGAGGCGGGCGCCGCCCAGATCGACCCCGGTGTCGCGGACCGACTCGACGAGGCGATCGAGAAGACGATGTCGATGGCGGCGATTCCCGGCGCGATCGTCGGCGTGTGGGGGCCGGACGGTGACTACGTGAAGGCGTTCGGCGTCGCCGACAAGTCGACGGGCGCGCCGATGGAGACCGACTTCTATCACCGGATCGGCAGTGTAACAAAGACATTCACGGTCACGGGTCTGCTGCAGCTGGTCGACGAAGACAAGGTGGCCCTCGACGACCCGATCTCGAAATTCGTGGAGGGCGTGCCTGCGGGCGACCAGATCACGCTGCGCCAGCTCGCCCGGATGCAAAGTGGGCTGCCCAACTACACGGCAAACAAGGACTTCCAGCAGGCGTTGCTCTCCGACCCGATGCGGGCATTCACGCCGCAGGAACTGCTGGGTTACGCGTTCACGCAGCCCGCGTCCTTCCCACCCGGTCAGGGTTTCGAGTATTCGAACACGAACACGGTCCTGCTGGGGCTCGTCGTCGAGAAGGTCAGCGGAATACCGCTCCCGGAGTACGTCTCGCAGAAGATTCTCCAGCCGTTGAAGATGGCGGACACCAGTTTCCCGACCACCAACGCGTTCCCCGAACCGCACGCGCAGGGCTACACCGAGCAGACCCTGGACGAGAAGGAAGCCGTCGCCACCGACTGGAATCCGTCCTGGGGATGGGCGGCAGGCGCCATGATCTCCACCCTCGACGACCTGCGCATCTGGGCGCCCGCGCTGGCCACCGGAACACTGCTGCAGCCTGCCACGCAGGCACAGCGGCTCGAGACGGTGACCGCGCCGGGGCTGGCGTCCGATGTCGGCTACGGCCTGGGCATCTTCGACATCGCGGGCTGGATCGGGCACAACGGCAGCCTCCCCGGCTACCAGACCGTGTGCATCTACCTTCCCGAGAAGGAGACCACGGTCGCGATCATGCTCAACACCGACGTCCCCTACGAGGACAGCGAACCGAGCACGGCGCTGGCGGGAGCCGTGACCGAGATCATCTCGCCCGAACACGTCTACCGGCTCAGGCCCGGGGTGCAGAATCCGGACGCGTCGTCCCCGGCCACGCCGACGCCGTCGGAGACCCCGGCGTCGTCCACGACGCCCGCCCCGCCGACCAGCTGACCCCCGACGTGAGTGGCAAAGCGTGCCCGGGCACACTTTGCCACTCACGTGCCCGGGCGCGGTAGTAGCGTGCAGACATGACGATTCTCGTGACGGGGGCAACCGGGAACATCGGCCGAATGCTCGTCGACCACCTGCTCGCGCGGGGTGCGACGGACGTCCGTGCCCTCACGAATCATCCTGACAAGGCGCAACTTCCGGACTCGGTCACCGTCGTCGAGGGATACCTGCGCAGACTCGACAGCCTGCCCGTGGCGTTCGACGGCGTCGATTCCCTCTACCTCGCACCGACTCCCGACACCGCTCCGGACGCGCTGCGCCTGGCGAAGCAGGCCGGAGTCCGGCACGTCGTCGACCTCTCCGGCCCCCACGACGGCCATTGGGGCGTCGTCGCACGCGCCGTCGAGGCGTCCGGCATCGAATGGACCCACCTGTGGCCCGGCGAATTCATGGAGAACGCGGGAATCCTGGCACCGCAGATCGCCGCCGGCGACACCGTCCGTGAGCCGTACCCGGCCGCGGCGAACGCGCCGATAGCCATGGACGACATCGCGGAGGTCGCGGCCGTCGCCCTCCTCGACGACGGGCACGTCGGCAAGTCGTACGCACTGACCGGTCCCGAGACGATCACCCGCGCGGACCTCGTCCGGGAACTGGGCGCCGCCCTCGGCCGGAACCTCGAGTACCGGCAGGTGCCGCTGGACGAGGCGGTGGACGTCCTGACACCGGCGATGGGGGAGTACGCCCGCTGGTACCTGGACGGGATGGCGAGCCTGGTCGACGCCCCGCAGCAGGCGAACCGCCTCGTCGAGCAACTCACCGGGCGCCCGGCGACCACGTTCGCGCAGTGGGCGTCGGCGCACGCCGCCGAGTTCAGCGGTTCGGGGTGAGCGCGATGACGGGAATCGGGCGGTCCGTCTTCTTCTGATAGTCGCGGTACCGGCCGTGGTTGATCTCGTTCATCGTCGCCCACATCCGGTCGTAATCCGGTTCGCCCGGAAGCACTTTCCGCGCCGCCACGGTGATGTGTTCGCGGCCCACCTGGATCTCGCAGGTCGGGGCGGCCAGCACGTTGTGCATCCAGGCCGGCGACGTCGGCGCACCGCCCTTCGACGCGACGACCAGATAACTCGCGCCGTCGCGGCCGTAGGTCAACGCCGAGGTGCGCGGCTGCCCGGACTTCCGGCCGACGCTGCGCAGCAGTAGGGTCGGCATCCCGAACAACAACCGATGCCCCACCCAGCCGCCGCTGTGTTCGTAGACGAACTGGTGCAGCTGAAGGGTTTTCACGAACAGGTCGGCCACGGCGTCCTCGTCTCGGCATCGGAAGAGATCGTGCCCACAGGGTAGACCGTCGTCAGGCCCGGCGAACCGCGTGCAGAACGGCGTCGTGAATCGTGACGGGCCGACCGTCGGGGTCGAGCGCCTCACGGGACGGGACCGCCGACACGAGAATCTCCCATTCCGCGGGGTCCAGCACCGCCGCGACCTGCTCCGGGGTGAACAACATGTCGGGAACATTGGGCCGCCCGACGGACGTCTCCAGATCGGACGGATGGTGTCCGACGACGAGCAGGCGCCCGCCGGGGCGGACCGCTCCCGCCAGACGCCGGTGCAGGGACTCGCGGGCGGGTCCGGGCAGATGCATGAAATGCGCCGACACCAGGTCGAATCGGCGGACAGGCGGCTCCCACGACACAATGTCGGCCTGCTCCCACGTCGTCCGGTCCGCGATTTCGGAACCGGCCTCGGCGGCTCGTGCGGCGGCGCGTTCCAATGCCACCGTGGACACGTCCACTCCGGTGACGTTCCACCCGCGGGTAGCCAGCCAGATCGCGTCGGCACCCTCGCCGCTGCCGACGTCGAGGGCGCCGCCGGGGGTGACGTCCGCGATCTGCTCGACGAGGCGCGGGTTGGGGTTGCCGCTCCACACCGCGGTGGTCGAACGGTACCGCTCGTCCCAGAACTCCTGGCTGAGGAAATCGGTCGTGTCCGGTGTGTGCTCGTGGGTCATGCCCCCACTGTGCCGCGCGGAGCCGTCCAACCGGGAATTCCGTTGCCGGAACGGCAAGCGATTACGGGCTGGAGAACGTGTAGATCCGGCAACCGCTCATGTTCGCAGCCGACACGACGCCGTCGGCACGCGCGAAGTCGCCCTTGGCGGCGAGATTGTTGGCGAGGGCGGCCTGGTCCTCGCAGAAGCCCTGATCCGCAGGGTTGGCCGGGGGATTGCTGATGTACGTGTCGCCGGGGGCAGCCATCGCATAGGCCCCCGGACCGACGAGTGGGACGGCCGCTGCTGCAATCGCAATGGAGGCCGCCGCGACGATACGGCGGATCATCATGCGCCTCCGAATGTGGTTCGAACGGTTGCTGATGACACCATCCTGCACCGATCCGGCGTCGGCGACCAGACCCCCAAGGGGTGGGAAGTGCAACACCTTCACCGTCAGCGACGCAGCGCGGCCTGAACCCGATCCGCGGCGACCACCGGATTCTCGTGCTCCCAGATCCGCACCACCGTCCACCCGGCGTCGGTGAGCGCCGCGTCGGTGTCCCGGTCGCGGGTGACGTTTCCAGCGAGTTTCTCGGCCCACCACTGCGCGTTGTTCTTCGGGAACGTGGCGTGCTGCGGGCAGCTGTGCCAGAAACACCCGTCCACATACACGGCCACCTTGCGTCGCGGAAACACCAGGTCGGCGCGCCGCCGGACACCCTTCATCGGCGCCCGGTCCACGTAGTACCGGGCCCCGCGGCGGTGCAGTTCGCGGCGCAACGCGAGTTCGGGTGCCGTGTCGCGCCGCCGCTGCGCCCGCATCCGGGCGCTGGTCGCGGGGTCGGTCGCCGGCATCGCAGGTCCGTCCGGCTACGCGGCGGCCTCGGGGAAGCCGCCCATGCGGTCGAGGTGGCTCTCGACGTCGTCGATGAACCCGGGCACGAAACGCAGATTGCCCATCCGGGCCCGCTTCAGGAACCCGGCGGTCGCGCGCGCCGACAGCAGCCGGGTGTCCTCGAGGAAGCCACTGAGATCCTCGTACGGCTCCTGCACCGGCCACGTCGACGTGTGCACGCGGAAGGCCTGACGGTTGCTGCCCCACGCCGCGACCGGCCACGCGTCGCCGGGTTTCATCGGCGTCTCGATGCCCCGCTCGTACTCGGCCGGCTCGAGCAGCCGCCGCCCGACCCACGACGCCATCCGCACACTCACCGCGTTGCCGACGAGCTTCCACCGATGGCTGTTCCGCAGACCCGGGACCAGCGCGGCGGGCGCCGTCCAGTCGGGGTCGAAGCCCTGCAGGCGTTCGGCGTCCACGAGACCCGGGGTGACGATCTCGCCCGACGGCAGTCGCACGGCGGGCGGGCTCGCGATCCCGACGGACGAACCGCCCTTGAGGGTGGGCACCGCGTTGACCGCCCACCCGAGGCCGCGGGTGCCCTCGGTCCAGTAGAAACCGCACGGGAAGTCGGTGGGGTCGTCGACGGGGCGTTCCCCGGCGTCCTCACCGAACAGGACCGCGCGGGGATCCTCGGTGCGGGAGGCGAGCATCAGGACCCGCTGCCGGCGCTGGGGGAGTCCGAAAGCGCGCGCGTCGACCACCCGGTACGCCCACGTGTAGCCGAGGTCCTCGAGGGCGTCCGTGATGTGCCTCATAGCGGCCCCGCGACCCAGCTGCAGCATGAACGGCACGTTCTCGATGAGGAGCCAGCGCGGGCCCTTCTTCCGCTTCACCAACCGGAACACTTCGTCGACGAGACCGGAGCGTGCACCGGTGATGCCTGCGGTCCGGCCGGCCTGGGAGAGGTCCTGGCAGGGGAATCCGGCGGCGACGAGTTCGATGTCCTGGGGGAGGGAACGCAGCTTGGTGACGTCGGAATGCACTGGGACGTCCGCGAATCGGGTACGCAGAACCGCCTGGGCGCCCGGGTCGATCTCACAGAGCAGTTCGGTGTTCCAGCCGTGCTCCCTCAGACCCAACTCGAGCCCGCCGATACCGGCGAACAGGCCCACCATGCTCCCGGTTGACGTCACGGCACCCTTCCTCACGAACCAGTCACCCGAGAACGTTACTCGAGATCTGTGGCCGCTTTGACCAACGACCCGTGAGTACTTATTAACCTCGGGCGGTTAACAAGTACTCACGGGTGGCGCAGCCACACATGATAACGAGCCGAGGAGGCGTCCCAGCGTGGATCAGCTGATCGTGGTGATCGGGCTCATGCTCGTCACAGTCCTGATCGTCGGACTTGGTGACCGATTCCACGCACCCTGGCCGGTGCTGCTCACGATCGTCACCGCAGGCGCCGCGTTCGTCCCCGGCATTCCGCACGTCGAACTCGAACCCGAACTGATCCTGCCGCTGTTCCTGCCGCCGCTGCTGTGGGCGCTGGCCCGCCGGACGTCGTGGGCGATGTTCGTCGACCGCTGGAAGACCATCGTCGTCCACTCCGTCGGCCTCGTCATCGTCACGACGGCCGCGGTCGCGTGGACGGCCTGGGCGCTGGTGCCCGGCATCACACTGGCGGCCGCCATCGCGATCGGCGCGATGACGGCCCCACCCGACCCGGTGGCGGTCGAGGCCGTCGCCGAACCCGTCGGGATTCCGCGTCGGCTCGTCGGAGTCCTGCAGACGGAGGGCCTGTTCAACGACGCCGCCGCGCTGGTCGCGTTCCAGGCGGCGCTCGCCGCGACGATTGCCGGCGAGGACCTGCACTTCGGGTTCGAGGTGCTGCACTTTCTGTACACCGTGGTGGCCGCGGTGCTGATCGGTCTGGCCTCCGGCTGGGTGGGTTCGTGGCTGGTGGTGCGGATCGTGGACGTCCCGGGTCGCAGCGGACTGACCCTGGTCATCCCGTTCGTCGTGTACTTGCTGGCCGAGGAGATCCACGCATCCGGCGTCATCGCCGTGGTGGTCGCCGCGGTGCAGATGAGCGCCGCCGACTCCGAGGTGGACGCCGAGGACCGCCTGGCCAGTGCCTCCTTCTGGCACGTCGCCGAACTGCTGGTCACCGGCATCGCGTTCGGTCTGATGGGTCTCGAATTCCGCCAGATCGTCGTCGACGCAGGCAGTGACCTGTGGACGATGGTGTGGCACGGCGTCGTCATCGGGGTGGTGCTGGTGGTGGTCCGCGCGCTGTGGATGGGGGTCACCTGGCTGTACATCCGCGGCTACGAGGACAACGCGTCGTCCGCGCCCCGCACGCCCGCCGAAGCCGTGGTCATGACGTGGTGCGGGATGCGGGGGCTCGTCACCCTGGCGTTGGCGCTGAGTCTGCCGGTCGACGACTTCCCGTGGCGGTCCGAAGCCGTCGTCATCGCGGCCGTCGTGTTGGTGATGAGCATGGTCATTCCGGGATTCACGCTGCCGTGGCTGGTGAAGGCGCTCGGCGTCGCCGGGGTCGCGGACGCGGAGGACGCCGAGGAGCGGGCGCTGGTCGAGCGGGCCCGGCACGCGGCTCTCGAGGTCGTGACCTCCGCGCCCACCACGCTGCCTCCCGAATCGGTGGCCCGGCTCAAGGCCCTCTACGACCGCCTCGAGGAGGACTCCGCACCCGGCACCCACTCGCCCGAATACTCGCAGCGCATCGAACAACTCAAGACCCGCCGCGACGAACTGCGGGCGCTGCAGCGCGGGGCGCTGACCGCGGCGCAGGCCGAAGTGCTGCGGGCCCGCAACGAAAAGGGGCAGGACCCGCACGTCGTCGACCGCGTACTCGAGCGTCTGGACCGGCTGTCCTCGGCGAGCAACACGCAGACTTTCCACCACTGAGAGTCCTAGACTTCCTGTAGGTGGGAACACAGGGAGGCGGCATGATCTCGGGTTTCCGGAACCGGTCGCACCTCGTGCGTGACGCCCAGGGCAGCGGCCTCGTCGAAGCGTTCGTCATCATCGGGATCTGCACGATCCTGCTCACCCGCGCCTACCTCCACCTCACCGGTTATCCACAGGTCGGAGGATCGTCGCTACACATCGCGCACGTCCTGTGGGGCGGGCTCGGCATGGTCGTGGCGCTCGTGACCGTGTTCTCGTTCCTCGGGATGAAACCGCGGGTCCTGGGTGTCGTGATCGGCGGCATCGGATTCGGGCTGTTCCTCGACGAGATCGGCAAGTTCGTCACCAAGACCAACGACTACTTCTACCGGCCGTCCGTCGCGATCATGTACGTGGTGATCGTCGTGTTACTGCTGGTCAACCGGTCGCTGCACGACGTGCGCCCGCCGACCCCGACGGAGGACGTCGCCAACGCCGCCGCCATCGCGCTCGGCGGCCTGGACCGCGGTCTGGACCGGGCGCGCCGGCTACAGGCGCTGGCACAGTTGCGCCGGGCGGCCGCCGCCGGGGCGGACGAGGCGACACTGACGTCGGTGCGGGATCTGCTCGACCACTGCCCGGACCGGAACGGCCGGACCGTGCCGACGGCCAGGGAGCTGGCCCGCCGCGCGACCCCCGCCTTCGCGAAGGGCCCCGGCATGCTCTGGACCGCGGCCGTGCTCCTCACCCTGTTCTCCACCCTGGGACTGCTCAGCGCCGTGATCACCCTCGACGACGACCTCCGCGGCGACGAGGGAACCGACATCACGACGATCGGCCAGCTCACCGGATCCGCGATCGCGTTCGTCCTGTGCTGGTCGGCCGTCGTGCGACTGCGGAACGGCAAACTGTGGCCGCTGCAGTTCCTGCGGGCGGCAGCACTGGTCACGGTGCTCCTCACCGAGGTGTTCGATTTCGTCGCACAGGAATTCGGGGCACTGCTGAACGTCGCGGTCGGACTCGGCGCCCTCGTCGTCTTCTCGTCGCGCATCGCGGTCACGGAACGAGCCCGGGCACTGACTCTCGACAACTCTGCTGCAACGAAACTCGGCCCGTTGCCACCCCGGGAGCCGTCGTCGCTTACCGTAGACAGGTGAGCATCCAAGCCTCCGGTGCCTCGACCTGGCCCGCAGTACTGACGTGGCGGGCGGACAACGCACCCCGAATGGAATCGGTGCGCGTCCAGCTCAATGGCGACCGCATCAAGGCTGCAGGCCGGATCATCGGCGGCGAGTGCCCCGAGCATCCCGCGTTCAGCGCGTCCTACGACCTCGTCACCGACGAGAGCGGCGTCACCCGCCGGCTGTCGTTGCGGACGTCCGTCGCGGCCGGTGAGCGGCAGATGTCGATCAGCCGGGACGAAGAGGGCACGTGGATGGTGGAGCACGGCGCCAACCACCAGCGGTCCACGTTCGAGGGAGCCCTCGACGTCGACATGGTGCTCAGCCCCTTCTTCAACGCCCTGCCCATTCGGCGGTACGGACTGCACCTCGGGTCCGAGGACGTCGAGGTCCCCGTCGTCTACGTGAACCTCCTGGACCTGCGGGTCGAGGGCGCGATCCTCACCTACAGCAGCGGTCCGGACGGCATCCACGTCCTGTCGCCGGTGTCGAGTTCCTCGGTGACGGTCGACCGCGACGGGTTCATCATCGACTACCCGGGCCTGGCGGAACGGATTTAGGCGCTTCGCGCCCGTGCGCGGTTAACGAGTCCCTGCACTCGCCGGGCACTCACAGGCGGCGGAGCCGCCCCCCGCGCCGGCCGGCGTCACGCATCTCCTCGATCCAGCCTTCGTGGCCGGGAACGATGCCGGTGATCTCCCAGGTCTCCTGGTTGTCGTACGTCTGGCGCGCGCCGTGACCGTCTTCGACGAGTCCCGCCGTCGACGACTGTTCCGCCAGTTCGGTCCGCGCGTCCTGCAGTAGCACCAACGCCTCGTCCAGTGCGATCAGCAGGGCGTCCCGGTTGCCCTCGCACATGGCCCGGACGAGCCCGGGCGCGCTGCCCGCCACCCGGGTGCCGTCGCGGAACGAGCCGGCCGCCAGGCCCAGCGCCAGCGGTCCGCCGCGGGCTCCGGTGATCGCGAGGGTCTCGGCCAGCAGGTGCGGCAGGTGCGAGATGCGCGCGACCGCCCGGTCGTGCTCGGCAGACTCGGCGGGCACGACGACGGAACCGCAGTCCAATGCGAGCTGCGCGACCTGCGTCCAGATGCCCGGGTCGACGCCGTCGTCCGTGCCGACCACCCACACGGCCTCCCGGAACAGGTCGGGGCTGCCGACGCTCCACCCGGACGCCGACGTTCCCGCCATCGGATGCCCGCCCACATACCGGCCGGCGAGTCCCTGGCGGGCCGCGGCCGCCGCGACCTCGGCCTTGACGCTGACGACGTCGGTGATCGGGCAGTTCGATGCGTACAGGGCGATCGCGGTGAGGGTGGCGGCGACGGCGGGCACTGGGACCGCGATCACGATCAGCGCGGATTCGGCGGACGCACGCTGCAGCACCGCGACCAGATCGGTGTCGGCGTCGAATCCGTCCGCGCGGGCGGCGTCGACGGACGGTGCGGACCGGTTGTGACCCCACGCTTCGCGGCCCGCGCGCACTGCCGCACGCAGCAGCGAACCGCCGATCAATCCCAGGCCGAGCACGCACACCGGAGGTGTGGAAGGGGTTTCAGACACCCGAACAGGTTGGCACATTCGACGGCGGACTTCATTTACCGGCACCCAGCGGGCTACCGTTGCGCTCATGGCTGCACAGCGCGCGGAAAACAACAGCGCCTCCACGGATCGGGCAGAGGATCTGGAGGGCTTCGGTGTCGCAGTAGTACACGAGGACGGCCGGTGGAAGGTGAAGGCCCTCACTTCGGCTGCTCTGACCAGTCTGAGCGTCGCGGAGGAGGAGCTTCGGGCCCTCCGTAGCGCGGGCGCGTTCTTCGGTCTGCTGGACGTGGACGACGAGTTCTTCATCGTGCTCCGTCCGGCGCCGTCGGGAACGCGTCTGCTGCTGTCCGACGCCACCGCCGCCATCGACTACGACATCGCCGCCGACGTCCTCGAGGCGCTCAACGTCGAGGTTCCGGACATCGATCCGGACGACCTCGACGACATCGAGCCGTGGGAGGAGGGCGACCTGTCGCTGCTCGCCGACCTCGGGCTGCCCGAACCCGTTCTGGCGGTCATCACGTCCGAGACGGATCTCTACCCCGACGAGCAGCTCGGGATGATCGCGCAGCGGCTCGGATTCACCACGGAGCTGACCGGGGTCCTCGACAAGCTTCCCCGGTAGTCCCGCACGCCGTGACTCTTCAGGACGACGAGCGGATGATCCGCGCGGCGATCGAGGCGGCCCGCGCCGCCACCGACGCCGACGTGCCCGTGGGTGCGGTGGTGTTCGACGCGGACGGCGTCGAGGTGTCGCGGGCCGTGAACTCGCGGGAGGCGATGTCGGATCCGACGGCCCACGCGGAGATCATCGCGTTGCGGGCCGCGGCGCGGGTGTACGGAGACGGGTGGCGCCTCGAGGGGGCGACGCTCGCGGTGACGCTGGAGCCGTGCACGATGTGCGCGGGCGCGCTCGTGCTGGCCCGGATCTCCCGGGTCGTGTTCGGAGCGTGGGAGCCGAAGACCGGTGCCGTCGGCTCGCTGTGGGATGTCGTCCGCGATCGGCGCCTCACGCACCGCCCGCAGGTCAGGGGTGGTGTTCTCGAGGACGAGTGCGCCGGCATCCTCGAAGACTTCTTCCGTGAGCGGCGCTGACCGGTTTTAAACGCTTTCGTGGGGTACTCGACACATTGTGGCCGGGTCCACATGACCCGTGCTTCTCTGGAGACAGGCGCTGACGAGGCGCCGCCGGACCCGTCACCGGGTTCGAAATCGGATTCACGGAGGTATCTCGTGGGAATCGCAGACAAAGCTTCGAACAAGGCGGAAGACCTCAAGGGCCAGGCGAAGGAAGCCACGGGCAAAGCGACCGGCGACCCGGACCTTCGCGACGAGGGCAAGGCCGACCAGGCTTCCTCGGCGGTGAAGGATGCCGGCGAGAAGGTCAAGGACGCCGCGAAGAACCTCAAGGACAAGCTCACGTAAAGCGGCTTCACCTGGCGATTTCAGGCTCGGGCGCCACATCCGGTAAAGTCACCGGCGGTGGCGTGTCCGAGCGGCCTAAGGAGCACGCCTCGAAAGCGTGTGACGGGTAACCCCCGTCCGAGGGTTCAAATCCCTCCGCCACCGCCAAAGCTCCCCACCTGCGCATGCAGGTGGGGAGCTTTTTTTGTGTGTCGGTCCCGTGACGCTCGTTCACAGCACTTTCGCAGGTCGTTCCGGGTGACATCCCTTGAAGCTGCAACTAGCCTGAGCTCATGAAAAAGCTGTGGTGGTTGGTCGGCGCAGTGGTCGTTGTCGTACTCGCGCTCCTGGTGGGACCGTGGTTCTACGGCCAATTCATCGCAGAGGACGACGCACCGGCGGCGTCGGTGTCGACCGAGGGCGCGGAGGCGGCCACCGGATCGGTCGACGGGCAGTGGACCGTCACACCCGGGCAGGGCTCCAACGAGACGGCGGCCGGGTACACCGTCCACGAGATCCTCAACGGCGCCAGTGTCACCGTGGTCGGGTCGACCGGCGACGTGACCGGCAACGCGACCGTCGAGGGCGAGAAACTCACCGCCGGCGACGTGACCGTGCAGGTGGCGACGATCGCGACCGATCAGTCCCGGCGCGACGGCCAGTTCCGCGGCAACGTGATGGACACCGCGACGTTCCCGACGGCCACGTTCACGCTCGACTCCCCGGTCGATCTGTCGGGGCTGCCCGCGGACGGTTCCGTGGGTACGGTGTCCGCGCAGGGCACGCTGACGCTGAAGGGGCAGTCGCGTCCGGTGACCGTCGACGTCGACGTGCTGCGTTCCGGCGACGACCTCATCGCGTCGGGCAGCATCCCGGTCACCTGGACGGACTTCGGTGTGACGCCGCCGTCACTGGGTTTCGTGACCGTGGACGGCAACGGCACGGTCGACTTCCTGGTCAGCTTCGCCCGTTCCTGACGGCGTCCAGCCGGGCGGGCCGAACACGTAGCCGAGCTTGTCGCGCCACGACGACGCCCGGCGCCAGTCCCGGCCGATGGCGGCGTATTCGTGGGTCTGCAGCTTCCAGATGTTGTAGGTGCCCACCGGTTTGGTGAGTCCGTAGGTGGGGCGATGCGTTTCGGGTTGGAACGTGCCGAACATCCGGTCCCACACGATGAGGATGCCGGCGTAGTTCCGGTCGAGGTATTCGGGGTCGCAGCCGTGGTGGACGCGATGGTGTGACGGGGTGTTGAACACGAACTCGACGGGCCGGGGCAACTTGTCGATGCGCTCGGTGTGGACCCAGAATTGGTAGACGAGGTTCACGGAGAATCCGATGAACACCATCCACGGCGGAATGCCGATCAGCGGCAACGGAATCCACATCAGGATCTCGGCGCTGTTGTTCCACTTCTGGCGGAGTGCGGTGGAGAAGTTGAAGTACTCGCTCGAATGGTGCGCCTGGTGGGTGGCCCAGATCAGGCGGATGCGGTGTGACATCCGGTGATACGTGTAGAACAGCACGTCGACGCCGAGGATGAGGATCACCCACGTGTACCAGGCGTCCGCGGGCAGGTGCCACGGTGCGAGGTACACCCAGATCGCGGAGTACCCGATCAGGGCCAGCACCTTCCAGAACGTCGTCGTCAGGATGGACACGGCACCCATCGAGATGCTCGCCCGGGCGTCGCGGCGCTCGTAGCCGCCGCGGACCGGGCGGGATCGGCCGTCGGGGTCGATCGCGGCGTCCTCGAGGTGCCGGGCCGCGAACCATTCGAGGGCGAGGAACAGCACGAACGCGGGGATGGCCAGTGTCACCGGCTCGTGCAGGGGTGTCAGCAGCGCCGAATTCCATGCCGACGTCACGGTGTCCCACATGCTGCTTTCCTCCATACAAGACGATCGTCCAGTTCAATGTACCTCGGAGTGACACGCATCACTAAACGTGAGTTGCCGGTTTTCATACTTGGATGGTAGGAATTCGGTGTGCACATCACCGCAAAGGTGGACTACGCCGTGCGGACGCTGATCGAACTCGCTGCGGCCGGGCCGTCCCCGTCCAAGGCCGAGTTCCTGGCACAGTCGCAGACCATTCCGCACAAGTTCCTCGAGGCCGTGCTCGCCGACCTCCGCCGCGGCGGACTGGTCAACAGCCGGCGCGGACCCGACGGCGGCTACTGGCTGGCGCGGCCCGCCGAGGACATCACGATCGCCGACGTGATCCGGACCGTCGAGGGTCCGCTGGCGTCGGTGCGCGGTGAACGCCCCGAAGACGTCGACTACGGCGGACCGGCCGCGAAACTGCAGGACGTGTGGATCGCGGTGCGAGTGAACCTGCGCGCCGTGCTCGAGAACGTGAGCCTCGCGGACGTGGCGAACGGGCAACTACCGGGATTCCTCACCACGTTGACGTCCGACCCCGGCGCCTGGGAGCGTCGCACCCGGCCGGCTACGTCGGCTGACGAGGGCGCAGCGCGCGGCTGATCGTCCGGCCTGCCGCGCGCACCAGTGGGACCAGCGCGTTGAGCGACGCCCCCTCCGCCGACACCACCAGCGACACGGCCGCGACCGCCGTTCCGGGACGTTCGAAGATCGGGGCCGCGACGGAGACGGCGTCCATGGTCACCTGACGATCACTGATCGCGACCTCGGACCGGCGGATCTCGGCGAGGGTCCTTCGCAGCACGACGGGGTCGGTGACGGTCCGTTCGGTGAACTTCTCGATCGGCCCGGCCAGCACCTGCTCCTGCACGTCGGTCGGCATGTACGCGAGCAGGGCCAGCCCGATGCCGGACGCCGTCAGCGGGAACCTGCCGCCGACGCGGGTCTGGACGGGCACCGCCTTCTGTCCGGCGATGCGTTCGACGAACACGACCTCGGTGCCCTCCGCGATGCCGAGCTGCACGTTCTCCCGCGTGATCTGCGACAGGTCCTCCATCACCGGCATCGCCAGTTCGCGGAGCATCGTGCCGCGCGGTGCGAGCGACGCGATCTCCCACAGCTTCAGCCCAACCGTGAAGCGACCGCTGCTGTCACGTTCGAGGGCGCCCCATTCGATGAGGTCGCTGGTCAGCCGGTGCACGGTGCTCAGCGGGTACCCGGACTTGCGCGACAGGTCGCTGAGGGTCAGCCGCGGCGACGCGGGGGTGAACAGTTCGAGGAGCCGCAACGAGCGAATGGTCACCGAACCGGTGATCGCCATTACTCGGTCTCCGTCTCACAGTTCCAGCGTCAGGCGTGGACAGCTCGCACGCGAGACGCAGATCATCATGGTGTCGCCCTCGGCCTGCTCGTCCGCTGTGAGCAGGGAATCCCGGTGATCGACAGTACCGCCGAGCACGGTCGTCTCGCAGGTTCCGCACGTCCCCTCCTCGCAGGATGACAGCACCTGGACGCCTGCGGCGGTGACGGCCTGCAGGATCGACTGCTCGGGCGGCACGATGACGGTCTTGCCGCTCAGCGTCAGCTCCACCTCGAACCCCTCGGCCCGGACCGGTTCGTCGAGGTCCTTGGCCGCGAACCGCTCGAGGTGCAGCGTGCCGGACGGCCAGCGGTCGCAGTGAGCGGTGACGGCGTCGAGCAGCGGCGCGGGCCCGCAGCAGTAGACGAGGGTGTTCTCCCGGACGTCGCCGAGCAGCCCCGGCAGGTCGATGAACCCGTGCTCGTCCTGGGGGTGGATCACCACCCGCTCGCCGAACCGCTCGGCGAGGACGTCGGCGAACGCCATCGAACTGCGGCTGCGTCCGCCGTAGACGAGGGTCCAGTCGGCGCCCGCGGTCTCCGCGGCCTGCGCCATCGTGAGGATCGGGGTGATCCCGATGCCGCCGGCGACGAACACGTACCGCGGTGACGGCTCGAGCTCGAAATGGTTGCGCGGACCCCGGACCGTGACGCGGTCGCCCTCGCTCAGCTTGTCGTGCACGAACTGCGAACCGCCGCGGCCCATCGCCTCCCGCAGCACGGCGACGCGCCAGGTGCCGGTGTCGGCCGGGTCGCCGCACAGCGAGTACTGGCGGGTGAGCTCGGGTGTCAGGATCAGGTCGACGTGCGCACCCGGCGTCCACGCGGGCAGGTCGGCGCCTGCAGGGTCGCGGAATTCCAGCACGACGACGCCGTCGGCGCCGAGGGTCCGGGTGGTCAGCTCCAGTTCGAGCACGGGTTCGGGTGGGGTAGGCATGGCGGTCTCTTCCGGGAGGTCAGGCGGGGACGGGGGTGGATGCCGGCGCGGCGGGCAGCGGCACCGCGGGCACCGGCGGGTCGGCGGGGTGGTGGCCGTCGGGGCAGGCGAGCAACCACTCCCACAGGGCGGCGGGTTCCTCGGCCACGTGGCGGGCGCCGCAGTGGCACTCGCCCTCGAGCAGGTCCGAACCTGGCAGCCACACGATGCGCATCACGCGGGTCCCGCGGAGCATCCTCGTCGGTTCCACCGGTCAGCCCGCCGCGGCGGTGACGGCCTGCGACGCGCCGGCCAGCTTCTTCAGGAGGCGGCGAGCGCCGAGTCCGCCGGCGTCGATGTTGATCGACAACTCCTGGTAGCCGTCTTTCTCGGTGCCGAGCGCCTGCTGCAGGATGTTCAGCGCCACGACGTCCTGCATGACGACGGTGCGGTTGTTCTCGGCCAGGAACGTCGTGACGGCGTCGTCGCCGATCGCGAAGTCGCGGGCCACGGCCCAGAAGTCGAGGGTGGAGTTCTCCGTCGACGGGGTGATCGCGTAGACGATCTCGCTGTGGAACGCGTGCGGGTCGGAGCCGTCGTCGCCGGGCAGCGGTGCGCCGACCGGGGCGATGCGGCTGTGCAGCAGGTACAGGCACGGCGGCGTGTACTCGATGTCCTGCCAGCGGGTGATGCGACCCTCGATGCCCGTGGACTCGGAGTAGAACGGCGGGCACTCCGCGTCGTCCATGTGCCGCGATACGTAGATGACGTTCCGGTCCTCGTCGATCTCCGTGGTGATCGGGGTTTCCGCCACCTCGGGGGTGCCGATGTAGCCGCCGTGCAGGTACGTCTCGTGCGAGAGATCCATCAGGTTGTCGACGAGCAGGCCGTAGTTGCAGTCGATCGGCTCCATGCCGGACACGACGGTGTAGTCGGGGGAGTCCATCCACGGTGCGCGGGGGATGCGGGTGGGATCGCCCTGCTCGGGGTTGTCCGGGTCGGCGATCCACACCCACACGAACGAGTCCTGCTCGACCACCTGGTACGAGCGCAGCCGGGCCGTGCGGGGAACGCGGGCCTGGCCGGGGACGAACACGCAGCCGCCGTCGCTGCCGTAGGTGAAACCGTGGTAGCCGCAGACCACACTGTCGCCGTCGAGCCGGCTCGGCGCCTCGGACAGCGGGTAGCGGCGGTGCACGCAGCGGTCGCTCATCGCGACGGCCTCCCCGGCCTCGGTGCGCCAGAACAGGATCGGCTCCTCGCAGATGGTGCGCGAGAACAGTTCGCGTCCGACCTCGCGGCCGTAGGCTGCGACGTACCACTGGTTGCGGGCGATCGTGGACATGAGTGCCTCCGGAATATGCTGGGCTGCTGTGTGATTCGTGACGCCGGACTCGAAGAGGCGGCAGCGTCGTCCCCACCACTGTGCGGCACCGGAGGTGATCCACCACACTCGGTTTCCGAATGCCGGAAGGGTTTCGTCAGGGCTTGCGGACGAGGTACGCGAACATCGTCACCGACATGTGGAAGTCGCCGCTGCGGGCGGCGGCGGTCAACTGGTCCAGCAGTTCGTCGCTTTGTGCGGCGGTGATCGCTCCCTCGGCGATCGCGGCGGCGGTCATCATCTGGACGAGAGGGCCGGTCACGTCGTCCGGATCCTGGATCAACGCCTCCGAGCCGACGTCCTCGACGACGAGTCCGGCGGCGGTGAGCTGACCCGGGAGCAGTCGCCCGGAGTGCGGGTTGGCGGTGTGCGCCAGCATCACGTCCATGATCTTCTGCAGGACCAGGGGATCGCCGGGGTGCATGATCGCCGTGCCCCAGTCGCTGTCGACGATCACGCCGCGCCCACCGGGCCGCAGAACGCGGACCACTTCCGCCACCGCGCGGTCCGGTTCGCTCAGGTGCTGGAAGACCCGCTCGCTGCGCACGACGTCGAGGCGGTTGTCGGGGAACGGCAGCGAGTATGCGTCGCCGATCACGAATTGCGCGGTCGAGCCCTCCTCCTCGGTCCGCTCCCGGGCGAGGAGGGCCATGCCGGGATTGGGATCGAGCCCGATCGCCCGGCCCGCCGCGGTGACCGCGCCCGCGAGTGCTCGGGTCTCCGATCCGGTGCCCGAGCCGATGTCGAGCGCGCTCTCGCCCGGCTGCACGTGCAGGGCGGCGAACGACCACTCGCGCAGTCGCCGGATTCCCGGGCGCGCGGCCTGGACGTCGAGAACGGACGCGAGTTGGTCCAGGGCGGCGCGGTCGATCTCGTCCGCCCGGAACGACAGCGGTGCCGTCGGATCGGACATGGGTCCACCGTAACGCCGCGGTGACCCCCGACACAGTGTCGCGGGAACTGTGGGCAAGGACATAAAAATTGCACACTCACGCAAATTTGCAGAGCTGCGCAAGTTCTGTACCGTCGGTGTAGTGATTTCGGAAATCGGACTGCGGGACCGCAAGAAGGCCGCCACCCGCGCAGCCCTCAGCGGCGCCGCCGCACGCCTGGCCCGGGCGCTGGGCATCGAATGCGTCACCGCTGACGCCATCGCGTCCGAGGCGGGAGTCTCTACCCGGACGTTCCACAACTACTTCTCCAGCAAGGAAGAGGCGGTCCTCGCGCACTTCGAGCAGTCCGTCCACGACTGGGTGGACCTGCTCCGCGCCCGCCCCGAGGACGAGCCGATCTGGGATTCCCTCGAGCACGTGGTGGTCCAGATCGTCACCGCTCCCGGGAAGCCGCTCGAAGAGACCGCCGTGATGATGGACCTCGTCGAGTCCAGCCCCGCGCTGCTCGCGAAGAAGCTCGAAGTGCATCTCCGGGTCACGCGCCTCATCGGCGAAGTGATCGCCGAACGCACCGGCACGAACATCGACACCGACCTCTACCCCAACCTGCTGCACATGGCGGTCGGATCGGCGTGCAAGGCGTCGATCGACCTGTGGCGCAGCGGCAAGACCGGCGCCAGCGGACCCGAAGAACTCGTCCGCGACGCCATGCGTCAACTCCGTCAGGGAATCCCGCAGCCGTAACCGGCTGCCCCGAACCACCCTTCTTTCCACCGACTCACAAGGAGCCTCCCGTGGCCACCTATCTCTATCGGATCGGCAGATTCGCCTATCGGCGAAAAGGCGCGGTCCTCAGCGTCTGGTTGGTGATCCTGGTGCTCATGGGCGTCGGGGCGGCCACGCTGTCCGGGCCCACGAAGGACTCGTTCTCCATCCCGGGCACCCCTGCGCAGCAGGCGCAGGACCTGATGGCCGAACGCTTCCCCGAGGCCGCGGGCAGCGATCCGATGAACGCCGTCAGCGCGCGCTACGTGTTCGCCGCACCCGAGGGGCAGACCCTCGAGAGCGAGCAGAGTCAGCAGGCGATGGACGCCGTGCTCGCCAAGGTGCGCGGCATCGAACAGGTCCAGGACGCCGCCAAGGTCGATCCCGCCAGTGCTTCGGGCGCCGACGCCGCGAAGGCGCTGGTCAACCCCGTCACGGCGAACGATCAGCTCGTCGAGATGGCGAAATCGACGGCGGCCGACAAGGGAATCAGCGAAGCGGACGCCGTCGCGAACGCGCAGGCGCTGTCGCCGCTGAACGCCGACAAGACCGTCGGCTACGTCGAGGTGCCGTTCAAGGGCGGCATGGGCGACGTCGACCAGGCCCTGCGCGACCAGATCTCGGCCGCTGCCGACGCCGGCCGCAACGCCGGACTGACCGTCGAGATCAGCGGGTCCGCCGCCAACGAAGCCGAGCCGCCCGGCGGCTCCACCGAACTCGTCGGCATCGGCGTGGCCGCGGTCGTGCTCGCGCTGACGTTCGGTTCTCTAGTGGCCGCGGGTCTGCCGTTGATCACCGCGATCATCGGCATCATGATCGGCAGCCTCGGCATCACCGTCGCCACCGGATTCACCGACCTCAGCTCGATGACACCCACGCTGGCCATCATGATCGGCCTCGCCGTCGCCATCGACTACTCGCTGTTCATCGTGTCCCGGTTCCGGCACGAACTCACCCTCACGGACGACCGCTCGGAGGCGGCCGGACGGGCCGTCGGCACCGCCGGCTCCGCCGTGGTGTTCGCCGGTCTCACGGTGATCATCGCCCTGATCGCGCTGCGCGTCGTCGGGATCCCGTTCCTCTCCGACATGGGTGCCGCGGCCGCGTTCACGGTGTTCATCGCCGTCTCGATCGCCCTGACACTCCTGCCCGCGATCCTCGGGCTGTTCGGGAAGAAGGCGTTCGCAGGCAAGATCCCGTTCCTCAGCAGTCGCGACCTCGAGGACGACGAGGGCAAGCCGAGCCTCGCCCTGCGGTACATCAGCGCCGTCGTCCGCAGGCCCGCGATTCCGCTGATCGCCGGCGTCGTGGTGCTCGGGGCGCTCGCCATCCCCGCGACCGGCCTGAGCCTGGCCCTGCCCGGCGAAGGCACCGGCGACCCCGCCACCAGCTCCCGGCAGGCCTACGACCTCGTCAGCGAGGGCTTCGGCCCCGGCAAGAACGGTCCGCTGCTCGTCGTCGTCGACGCCAAGGACGTCACCACCGGCACACCGTCGGAGGCGTTCGGTGAGGTCGTGAAGACCATCACCGCGCAGGACGACGTGTCCAACGCGCAGGTCGTCGGCGTCAACAAGGCCGGCGACACCGCGCAGATCCTGGTCACGCCGAGCAGTGCCCCCAGCGATCCGGCCACGATGGACCTGGTGAGCAACATCCGCGGGGCGGAGGCAGATCTGCACGACTCGATCGGCGTCAACTACGGCGTCACCGGACAGACCGCGCTCGAAGGCGACGTGTCCGACACGCTGCAGGACGCGCTGATCCCGTACCTCGCGGTGGTCGTGGGCCTGGCCTTCCTCCTGCTGCTGCTCGTGTTCCGCTCGCTGCTGGTGCCGCTGACCGCCACGCTCGGCTTCCTCCTCAGCGTCGCGGCCACATTCGGTGCCACCGTCGCGGTGTTCCAGGAAGGCTGGGGCGGCATCATCTCCAACCCGCAGCCGATCGTCAGCTTCATGCCGATCTTCCTGATCGGTGTCGTGTTCGGACTCGCGATGGACTACCAGGTGTTCCTGGTGACCCGGATGCGGGAGGAATACGTGCACGGCGCGACCTCGAAACAGGCCGTCACCGTCGGCTTCAACCACGGTGCCCGGGTGGTCAGCGCCGCCGCGGTCATCATGATCTCGGTGTTCGCGGCCTTCATCGCCGAGCCGAACTCGTTCATCAAGTCGATCGGCTTCGCCCTCGCGGCCGCCGTGTTCTTCGACGCCTTCATCGTGCGCATGGTGATCATCCCGTCGGTGATGGCACTGCTCGGCGACAAGGCCTGGTGGCTGCCGAAGTGGCTGGACAAGATCCTGCCCAACGTCGACATCGAAGGCGAGAAGCTGAAGAAGGTGCTGCACGACGCGGACGAATCGCTGCAGCCCGTCCGGTAGGCGCTCCGCGCCCGTGCGCCTTTTTGGTAGTTCCCGCTACCAGAAAGGCGCACAAGGCCGCAGGCCCGAAAATCCGCGGGCCTGCGGTCGTTTCTGTTGGTAACCTTCGGACATAATGATGACCCGCCAGGATCGCTGCTGCCCATGTTGAATGCCCTGCTCACCACGTACCTCCGCCCGTACAAGCGGGAGCTCACGGCGGTCGTCTTGTTCCAGCTGGTCGCGACCGCGGCCGCGCTCTACCTGCCCAGTCTTAACGCCGATCTCATCGACAACGGCGTCACCAAGGGCGACACGGCCTACATCCTGTCCACGGGCGTCATGATGCTGCTCGTCACCGTCGTGCAGATCATCTGCTCGATCGGTTCGGTGTTCTTCGGTGCCCGTGCCGCAATGGGTTTCGGGCGCGATGTGCGCCGCGCCGTCATGCATCAGGTCGGGAGTTTCTCGTCCCGGGAGTTCGGCCGTTTCGGCGCGCCGTCGCTGATCACCCGCAACACGAACGACGTGCAGCAGGTGCAGATGCTCGTCGTGATGAGCTGCACGATTCTCGTGATGGCCCCGATCATGTGCGTCGGCGGCGTCGTGATGTCGATCCGGCAGGACGCCGGACTGGCCTGGATCCTGGCGGTCACCGTGCCGGTGCTCGCGCTGTCCATGGGTTTCGTGATCTCGCGGATGGTGCCCGCGTTCCGGGAGATGCAGACCCGCATCGACGGGGTCAACCGGGTGCTGCGTGAGCAGATCACCGGCATCCGCGTGGTGCGGGCGTTCGTCCGCGAGCGCTCCGAGATGCAGCGGTTCGGCGACGCCAACGAGCAGCTCACCCAGACCGCCCTGCGGGTCGGCAGGCTGACGGCGGTGATGTTCCCGCTCGTGATGGTGATCGCGAACGTCACCAGCGTCGCCGTCATCTGGTTCGGCGGTCACGAGATCAACAGCGGCACCATGCAGGTCGGCTCGCTGACCGCGATGCTCAGCTACATCATGCAGATTCTGATGTCGGTGATGATGGCCTCGTTCATCGCGATGATGGCGCCCCGCGCCACCGTGTGCGCCGAACGCATCGGCGAGGTGCTCGGCACGGACTCCACCGTGGTGCCGCCGGTCGATCCGGTCACCGTGCTGCAGAACCCCGGGGTGGTGGAACTGCGCGACGCCCAGTTCAAGTTCCCCGGCGCCGACGAGCCCGTGTTGCGCGACATCAGTTTCCGCGCCGAACCCGGCAAGACCACCGCGATCATCGGCGGCACCGGCTCCGGTAAGACGACGCTGCTGTCGCTGATCCCGCGCCTCATCGACGCCACGTCGGGCGCGGTCACCGTGTCCGACACGGATGTGCGCCGCATCGACCTGGACGTCCTGCGGGCCGGCATCGGACTGGTCCCGCAGCGGCCGTACCTGTTCTCGGGCACCGTCGCCACCAATCTCCGGTACGGCAAACCCGACGCCACCGACGAGGAACTGTGGCGGGCGCTGGAGATCGCGCAGGCCGCCGATTTCGTGCGCGCCATGCCCGAGGGCCTCGACACCCCGGTCGCGCAGGGCGGCACGACCGTCTCCGGCGGTCAGCGGCAGCGGCTCGCCATCGCGCGGGCGCTGGTGCGTCGTCCGTCGATCTACCTGTTCGACGACTCGTTCTCCGCCCTCGACCTCACCACCGACGCCCGGCTGCGTGCCGCACTCAAACCCGAGACCTCGGACGCGTGCGTCATCGTCGTCGCCCAGCGGGTCTCGACGATCGTGGAGGCCGAGCAGATCGTGGTCCTCGAGGACGGCGCGGTGGTCGGAATCGGAACCCACGACGAACTGCTCGAGACGTGTCCGTGTTACGTCGAGATCGTCGAATCCCAACGATCGGTCCAGGAAGCACTATGAGCGATCGCGCAACCACCACCACCGCCGAAAGGCCCGTCGGCCCGCGTATTCCGGGACCGGTCGCTCCGGGAGCCCCGGGGTCCAAGCCGCACGATCTGTGGCCGTCCACCAAGCGGCTGCTGCGTCGGCTGCGTCCCCACCGGATCGCCGTCGGCGTCGTTTTCCTCGTCGCCGCCGTGTCGGTGGTGCTCACGTCGATCGCGCCGCGCATGCTCGGCCAGGGCACGAACCTGATCTTCGACGGCATCATCGGCGCGCAGTTGCCCGCCGGAATGTCGAAGGATCAGGCCGTCGCCGCGCTGCGGGCCGACGGTCAGAACACGTTCGCCGACATGGTGTCCGGCATGGCCGTCGTCCCCGGGGTCGGTATCGACTTCACGGCACTCGGCCGGGTGCTGGCGATCGTGCTGGCCCTGTACCTGGGGTCGTCGGTGTTCATGTGGCTGTCGGGTTTCCTGCTGAACATCGTCGTGCAGGGCGTCGTGAAGAACCTGCGCGCCGAGGTCGAACGGAAAATCCACCGACTTCCGCTGCGGTACTTCGACTCCCACTCCCGCGGCGACCTGCTCAGCCGGGTCACCAACGACATCGACAACGTCTCGCAGTCGCTGCAGCAGACGATGAGCCAGCTGATCGTGTCGGCGATGACGGTGATCGGCATCCTCGTGATGATGATCGTCATCTCGCCGCTGCTCGCGCTGATCGCCGTGCTGACGGTGCCGCTGTCGATCCTGGTGACGGCGCAGATCGCGAAACGGTCCAAGACGCACTTCGTGTCGCAGTGGAAGTCGACCGGCGAGCTCAACTCGCACGTGGAAGAGGCGTACACGGGCCACGAACTGGTCACCGTGTTCGGCCGCGGCCGTGAGGTGGAGGCACGGTTCGAGGAGCAGAACGAGGCGCTCTACCAGGCCAGCTACCGGGCCCAGTTCATCTCGGGCCTGATCATGCCCGCGATCATGTTCCTCGGAAACCTCAACTTCGTGGCCATCGCCGTCCTCGGTGGCATGCGGGTGGCGTCCGGCACCATGAGCCTCGGCGACGTGCAGGCCTTCATCCAGTACTCGCGCCAGTTCACCCAGCCCCTCACCCAGATCGGGGCCATGGTCAACCTCATGCAGTCGGGTGTGGCGTCCGCCGAGCGGGTGTTCGCCATCCTCGACGAGGACGAGGAAAACCCGGACCCGGCCGACGCACCCAACCCGGCCGAGGTCTCGGGCCGGGTGGAGTTCTCGGACGTCTCGTTCGGCTACACGCCGGAGAAGCCGCTGATCGAGAACCTGTCGCTGGTCGCCGAACCCGGCCAGATGGTGGCCATCGTCGGACCCACCGGCGCAGGCAAGACCACCCTCGTCAACCTGATCCTGCGGTTCTACGAACTCGACGGCGGCAGAATTCTCCTCGACGGCGTCGACATCGCCGAGATGTCGCGAGACGACCTGCGGTCCCGCATCGGCATGGTCCTGCAGGACGCGTGGCTGTTCGGCGGCACCATCCGCGACAACATCGCGTACGGACGTCCCGGCGCCACCGAGGAAGAGATCCAGGCGGCCGCCCGGATCAGCTACGTCGACCGGTTCGTCCACTCGCTGCCCGACGGCTACGACACCGTCATCGACGAAGAAGGCAGCAACATCAGCGCCGGTGAGAAGCAGCTGATCACCATCGCCCGGGCCTTCATCTCTCAACCGTCGATCCTGATCCTGGACGAGGCAACCAGTTCCGTCGACACCCGCACCGAACTGCTCGTCCAGCATGCGACGGCAGTCCTGCGCAGCGATCGCACGAGTTTCGTGATCGCCCACCGGCTGTCGACCATCCGCGACGCAGACCTCATCGTCGTCATGGAGGACGGTCGCATCGTCGAGCAGGGCAGTCACGAAGACCTGCTCCTCACCCGCGGCGCGTACTACCGTCTCTACAACAGCCAGTTCGTCAGTGCGTAAACGCCTGTGAGTACTTATTAACCACGGGCGGTTAACAAGTACTCACAGGCACGCAGTGCTTCCGCCGGCCTCGAAGGTGGCGGTGTCGCAGTAGGCGGAGCGCGGATAGTACGGACCCATCGTGGTGGCGGGGTCGGTGTGATTGCTCTGCGACGCCTGCACCGACTGCGGGTAGAAGGCGTCGGACGGCAGCATGTACCGCAGGAACAGCACCTTCTTCGCGACGTCGGTGGAGCCCCAGGGGATGACGGTGACGGTCGGGTCGGCTGCGGCGCGGGCGGGGACGTCCTGAGGTGCGGCGACGACGTACGTGTAGTTGCCGTCGCCGTCGGTGCGGGTCTGGAAGTCGGCGGCGCACGCGACGACCGGGTAGGGCGTCAGCTGGTCGTTCTGGCACATCGACCAGTACCGCACCTGGCGGCCGGGTGCCGTGACGGGTTGTCCCGCACGGGTGTCGGGGAACGTGGGCGCCCGGCCCTGCACGACGACGATGCGTCCGGGCTGATAGGTCAGCCCCGCTCCGACGTATTTGTTGTCGCCGTTGGGGAACAGGCCCGACGTGCTCGCCGGGTTCACGAACGTCGCCTCGGGCACGTTGCCGGGGAACGCGCCGGACGCGGCGCCGGCGATGATCTGATCGAAGCCGGCCTCCGCGACCTGTCCGAGCGGGCCGTTGTCGTAGGCGGACGGGTCGAATTCGGATCCGCACGTCGGCACCGGCGACGTCCGGCCCGCGGACGTCAGTGTCACGTCGGGCAATGGGACTCCGCCCGACGGTGATGCCGGATCGTCGGGCACGTACACCCGGATGATGAGGAAGCCGACGGGTACCGACTGCGCGCCGGCCCCGGCGGGCAGGGCCTGGATCTGGTTGCGCGCGTGATCGGCCGGACCGGTCACGACCGTCGCGTGCCAGCGCTTCTGCGTTGCAGGCAGCGAACCTGCTGAGGCGTCGGTGAAAGGGTTGCCGCTGCCCGGGTCGGGCCCGATCTGGTTGTCGCGCAACGTGTCGACCGTGTCGAAGTTGGTTCCGTACGTGTTGAGCGAGAAATAGCGGGCGGCCGGGTAGGTGCCGCTCAGTTCGATGGTGTCGCCGGACGCCAACGCGTAGGGCAGAACCCAGTACGTCGCGCTGGCGTCGGGGAACGCGACATTCAGCACCGTCGAGTTGGACATGAACTGCCACGCGCACTGCGCCGTCGGCGGCGGGGCCGCGGAGGCGACGGAGACCCCACCCGACCACATCAGCAGAACCAGCACGGCGGCAACAATTTTCCCGGCCATATCCGTCAGAACACCTCCCCGAACGCGGTCAGCTTGTCGATGCCCTCGCGGTCGATCTGGCCGGGGGTGTACCGGTTGATCACCTGGATGTAGGTGAGGTACCGGGCCATCGCGTCCGCGCTCTGCTGAGCGAACGCCGGGGGCAGCGGCGCGGCGAGCTGAGTCGGCAGATACTGGGTCATCAACTGGGCGGCCATCGCGGGGCCGCGCGGGTCGTGATCGAAGGTGTTGTCGAGTTCCGCCCGACCGCGGTCGGTGGCGTAGTCGTAGAACTCGTACTGGAACGACGCCGGGTCGACGTAGGCGGTGGGCCCCAACCACTTCGAATACACCGCGACCTTCGCCTCGGGGGTGCGCAGCACGTAGATGTGGGTGGGCGAGTTGTTCCAGTTGATCCCCTGCGGTGCGTGCTCGTTGGTGGCGAGGAGGACGTGGTCGCGTCCTGCCGCGGCGTTGCTCCGCAGCAGCGGCAGGAGGTCGACGCGCTCGGCATACGTCGCGAACAGGTCCCCGGACATCCAGTTCCGGTCGCCGTAGCCGAGCGTCGCGAGCAGCGGCACGACGTCGACGCTCGACGTGAGCTGGCCGCGCGGGGTGTCGGTGTCGCCGGTGAACCGCCCGGTCGGGTCAGCAACGATCAGCGGGATGTGGAACGCCTCGTCGTAGGCGGTGGACAGCTTGCCCGCGACGAAGCCGTGCGCCCCGGCGTATTCGCCGTGATCGGACGTCATGACGAAGACGGTGTTCGCCGCGACGTCTTCCGGCAGCGAATCGATCACGGTGCCGATGTGGTGATCGACCATCGACAGCACGTTGGTGTAACTGTCCAGTGCCCGTTCCCAGTACGTGTACGGCGCGAACGCGATGTGCCGGTCGGGATCGGTGCCCTGGCCGTATGGCTGGAGGTAGTAGTTCGACAGGTTCTGGACGTCGTCGGTGACGCCGCCCCACACCAGCGCCTGGAACTCCCGCGCGAACACCTGGGTGCTCGGTTTCGACTGCAGCGCCTTCTCGGGTTCCCAGTTGGGCGGCACGGACGGGTAGCCCAGCCGCGGCGGGTCGCTCTCACCGGTGGTCACCGACCACGTCCGGGCGGGGCTGAGCGGGGGAACGTTGTTCGCGTACAGCGACTGGTAGCGTTCCGCTTCCGTTCCGGCCCAGAAGAACTGCTGGTCGTGCGGGTTCACGAAGCTCGCCGTGAGGCAGAACGGGCCGTCGGAGGGTTTGCGCGTCGACAACCACGCCGCGGCCTGGTCGGCGATGTGCCCGTCGAATTCGAAGCCCTCACCGTTCAATCCGATGATGTCGGGCATCGTCAGTCCGTCGAACCCGTACTCCTCGAGGTAGCCGGGGGCGAGTCCCGAATCCTCGTCCGGCGACGGCGACAGATGCCACTTCCCGACGTACGGTGTGACGTACCCCGCCTGCCGCAGCAGCTTGCCGTACGTCGGGAACTCCCGCCCCATGGCCGGGGACGGAACCGGCGACGCCCGATTGCCGGTCCGGGTCTGCAGCATCCAGTTCTGCAGCGGGTAGAGCCCGGTGACGAAACATGCGCGGCCGGGGCTGCACGCCACCCCGGCCGTGTAGTGCTGCGTGAACTTCACCCCGGGCGCCCACAACTTGTAGAGGTTGGGCATGAACCGTTGCAGGAACTGATCGGGAGTGGTGATACCGGCCGGAAAGACCTGGGGAAACCGCATCTCGTCGACGACGATGAACACGATGTTGGGCTGCACGTAGTTGTTCGGCTGGCGGCGCAGCGGTTGCTCCGACGCGTCCGCTCGACGGTCGAAGAGACCCGACATCACGGTCACCCCGCCCGCGACCGCGGCACCCGAGAGAAACGTTCGCCTGTCGATCCGATGGCCGGTCTTCTCGTCGCTCATGGCGGTTCCTCCGGTCGAGGGGATGGGATCGTCACACTCTCTGTACCCACTTTCGAACGAAGTAGTGATGTGTCGCCGGAAATGTCGCGCGTGATTGGATACACCCGTGAATGCCGTAGTCCCGACCCCGCCCGATCCGTTCTTCACCGTCGGCACCCGACTCGACGGACAGCTCGGCCGAACCGGAACCATTCACACCCCGCACGGCGACATCGCGACGCCGTCGTTCGTGGCCGTCGGCACCAAGGCCACCGTCAAGGCGGTGCTGCCGGAGAGCATGAAGGACCTGGGCGCGCAGTCGCTGCTCGCCAACGCGTACCACCTGTACCTGCAGCCGGGACCGGACATCGTGGACGAGGCCGGCGGGCTCGGCAAGTTCATGAACTGGGACGGCCCGACGTTCACCGACAGCGGCGGATTCCAGGTGATGTCGCTGGGCGTCGGATTCAAGAAGGTCCTCGCGATGGAAGCGGTTGGGGTGCGCTCCGACGACGTCATCGCGAAGGGCAAGGAACGCCTCGCGACCGTCGACGACGACGGCGTCACGTTCAAATCGCACCTGGACGGGTCGCGGCACCGGTTCACCCCCGAGGTGTCGATGCAGATCCAGCATCAGCTCGGCGCCGACATCATGTTCGCGTTCGACGAGCTCACGACGCTGCTGAACACCCGCGGCTACCAGGAGCAGTCGGTGGAGCGGACGCAGGCGTGGGCGGTGCGCTGCATCGCCGAGCACGAGAAGCTCACCGCCGAACGCGCCCACCGCCCGTACCAGGCGTTGTTCGGGGTCGTCCAGGGCGCGCAGTACGAGGACCTGCGGCGGCAGGCGTGCCGGGGGCTGGAGTCGATCACCGGGGAGAGCGGACGCGGCTTCGACGGGTACGGCATCGGCGGGGCGCTCGAGAAGCAGAACCTGGGCACCATCGTCCGCTGGTGCAACGAGGAGCTGCCCGAGCACAAGCCGCGGCACATGCTCGGCATCAGCGAGCCGGACGACGTCTTCGTGGCCATCGAGAACGGCGCCGACACGTTCGACTGTGTGAACCCGTCGCGGGTCGCGCGCAACGCCGCGATCTACCACCCGGACGGCCGGTTCAACATCAACACCAGCCGCTTCCGGCGTGATTTCACCCCGATCGACGAGAACTGCGACTGCTACACGTGCGCGAACTACACCAGCGCCTACATCCACCACCTGTTCAAGGCGAAGGAAATGCTGGCGTCCACGTTGTGCACGATCCACAACGAACGCTTCACGGTGCGGTTGGTCGATCAGATCCGCGCCAGCATCGAGGGCGGCTACTTCGAGGAGTTCAAGGCCGAGACGCTGGGCCGCTTCTACCGCACGTGAGTGGGAAAGCGTCCCCGGGGACGCTTTCCCACTCACGTGCGGGTCAGAGCTGGTAGGTGGGTTCGCGCTTCTTCACGTACGCGATGACGCGGTACGTGATCGGCATGACCAGCACCTCCACCAGGGTCTTCCACAGGAATCCGACGATCACGTAGTTGACGAAATCGCTCCACGTGCTGATGCCGATCGCGCCGGCGGCGATGGAGCAGAAGATCAGGGTGTCGGCGAACTCACCGACGATGGTGGAGCCGATGAGCCGCGCCCACAGGTGCTTCTCCTTGGTCCGCTCCTTGATCAGGACCAGCGTCACCGAGTTCAGCATCTGCCCGACGAAGTACCCGGCCAGCCCGGCGAGCAGCAGTCGCGGGTAGACGCCGACGACGGACCGCAGCGCCTCCTGGTTCTCGTAGAAGTCGGCGGACGGCAGTTCGATGAGGAGCCAGAAGCAGAACGCGGCCAGGATCAGGGCACCGAAGCCCAGGTAGATCGCGCGTCGCGTCGCTTTGAACCCGTACACCTCGCTGAGCACGTCGCCGAGGATGTAGGCCAGCGGGAACAGGAAGAAGCCGCCATCGGTGATGACCGGCAGGATCTGCAGCGGGCCGATGGTGAGCGACGAGTCGGCGAAGAATGCGACGCCTTTCGTCGCGCAGATATTCGAGATCAGCAGCGTCGCCGTGAAGAGGGCAACGAACGTGGGGTAGTACCCCCGGCTGACGTGCGCGAACGTCGCGTGGTCTGGCTTGGTCTGCTGATCTGAGGCTGTCACGCCGCAATCCAAGCACTTGCACGGGGAGAGGCGCGAATCAGGAACGGGTGAACGTACCTTTTGTCCGATCTGAGGCGTTGAAAGGTACGTTCACCCGCGCGATGGCCGTGCCGGGCTAACCCTGGACGACGCGCGTGCCGCCTGCCAGTTCGTCGTGCTTGCCCTGCTTGGTGGGGCTGCCGTTGATCGTCACGGCGATGACGATCGCCGTGACGAACCCGACCAGTCCGAACAGGAACCCGAGGAACGGGAACCCGCCGAGCGCGGCGAGGACGTAGAAGCCGTTCCTGGTCAGCGACTGCTGCTGGGTGGGCAGTCCGCCGTCCGGGCCCTCGACGCGCAGACCCAGAACCTGCTTGCCGACGGTCTGGCCCCGCGTCGTCTCGAAGAACACGAAGTAGCCCACGGCGGCGGCGGCGGTGAGGATCGCGCCCAGGGCACTGCCCAGGAAGGTGCCCAGCACCAGCGAGATGACGATGGTGACCACGGCCGTCGGAATGCCGACGATCAGGCCGTCGATCACCCGCGCGCCCAGGCGGGGAAGGAGTTCGCCCGGCCGGGACGGGGTGAATCCGAAGTCGGGCTGCGCGAACGGCTGGGTGCCGGCTTGCTGCGCCGAATCGAACTGCGGTGGTGCGCCGAACTGTTGCTGCCCGTACTGCTGCCCCGCCCCGTTGTAGTGCGGTTGCCCGTACTGCTGCCCGCCGAACGGTTGCTGTCCCTGGTTGGGATCGAATCCGCCAGTAGTCATGTGTTCCCCCTCGAATCGTCTCGGATGACGCCTGAGCACCTTACGCAAGGGGTGGGAGTGACTCGAGTGACGGGAGTAGCAAAACGGGTGAGCGCGCTTCCTGCCCGAGGGGCGGGAGCGCGCTCACCCGTGGGGAGCGAACGGTCAGGCCGCGACGTAACGGCCGGTGAGCACGCGGTACGCGTAGGTCGACGCGATGATCGTGATCGGGATCGAGACGAGAAGTCCGACGCCGCAGAGGATTGCACCGACGATGTTGATGCCGACGAGGGCCAGGGCCAGCAGCAGTACCGGTCCGACGTTCTGCGAGATCGTGCGGAAACTCGACTTGATGCCGGTGATCGCATCCTCGTTCTGATCGATGACGAACTGCAGCGTCCACCAGGTCAGGAAGATAACGATCAGACCCGGGATGACGAGCAGGAAGAAACCGATGATGGAGGCGACACCGATGATGACGCTGGCGATGATGATCGCCCCGACGTTGGTGAACTGGAAGAACGACCCGAACGCCGGCTTGTTGCCGTCCACCTCGTGCAGCGCGCCCCGCACGAGCGCCGCGTTGATCAGGTATCCGACGATGGTGGTGACGATCGAACCGATGATGCGCCACACCGAGAACGCCGAACTCATGTCGGACGACGTGCTGAAGCCGCCGAAGATGAGGTTCAGCACCACCTGGATGACGGCGGCGATCAGCAGGATGCCGATCCAGATGAGCGCGTTGTCCTTGAACTTGTTCCAGCCGTAGCCGATCGCGTCACCCACCGAGAACTGTCCCGGCGTCTGCCCCGGGGCGCCGTAATCCGACATCGGCGGGGGCGGCGGATATCCGCCGGGCGGTCCCTGCGGAGGGGGCGGGTAATTTCCCTGCGGCGGCGGGTAATTACCGCCGGGCGGGGGTCCTTGCGGCGGCGGTGGGTAATTACCGGGGGGCGGCGGGTAGTTTCCACCGGGCGGAGGGGGATAGTTTCCGCCGGGAGGCGGTGGCGGATATCCGCCGGGCGGCGGTCCCTGCGGCGGCGGTGGGTAATTCCCCGGGGGCGGCGGATATCCGCCGGGCGGCGGTGGAGGATTGCCCCGCGGAGGGTATCCGCCCTGGTCACCACCTTCGGGTTTGTCGTTAGGGTCGTATCCACCAGTCGTCATGTGATCCCCTCAGCAAGAGTTGAGTGCTCGCGCGTGACAGTGCGAATAAACACTACGTGGACAATCCTTTACCCGCCTCCCTTTGGTCTGCTTCTTCTCCTGCGGTTTTGATGCTTTACGCTGGTTATCGTGACTAATTCTGGGGGATCGGACGATTCGAATCCGTACAACGGGCAGACACCACCCACTTACGGCGAGGTTCCGCCCTTGCCGCGCGACGGCTACGGGGTCGACGAATCCGGTTATCCCACGTATTCGGCGCCCACCGAGAAGTACCCCGACTATCAGCAGCCGGGCGCGTACGGGACGTCTCCGAATCCGTATGCCGCGCCGAATCAATACGGCGGCGACCAGTACGGGGTCCCCAGCCAGCAGCAGTACGGGACGCCCAACCCGTACGCCGCCCCGAATCAGTACGGCACCCCGAATCAGTACGGCGCCCCCAATCAGTACGGGGCGGCGGGCCAATACGGTGGCCCCGCCCCGCAGTACGGCGCCCCGAACCCATACGGCGCGCCCTACCCGCAGTCGCGCGGGACGAACGGTCTCGCGATCGCGTCGCTGATCACGTCGATCGTCGGAGGTTGCTTCTACGGTGTCGGCTCCATTGTCGGCATCATCCTCGGCATCGTGGCGCTGGGCCAGATCAAGCAGTCCGGTCAGGAAGGCCGTGGGCTCGCGATCGCCGGGATCGCCATCGGCGGCGCCTACGTCGTCGGGTGGATCCTGTTCTTCGTGATCATGCTGATCGCGGCGGCGTCGGGGGCCTGACCACCCACGGTTCGCGGTGCAGGCGGGCAGGGTCGAATCGGACGAGGAGGGTCCCGAGATCCACGGCCTCGCCCGGTTCCGCGAGCCCGAGCGACGCCGCGAGCACCCCGAGGACGTCGCTCGGTGTGCGTCCCAACGCTTTCAGGTCGGTGAGGGTGACGGCGCCGTCACGTTTCGCGAGCCGTTTGCCGTCCTCATTGAGGGCGAGCGCGACGTGTGCGTACGCGGGGGCGGTGAGCCCGAGCAGTCCCGCGAGGTATGCCTGGCGGGGCGCCGACGAGAGCAGGTCGTCGCCGCGCACCACCTGATCGATCCCCTGGGCGGCGTCGTCGACGACCACCGCGAGGTTGTAGGCGGGTGTTCCGTCGCCGCGGCGCAGCACGAGGTCGTCCACCATTCCGGAGTAGCTTCCGTGCAGGACGTCGTCGATGGTGAACGACGTGACGTCGGCGCGCAGACGCAGGGCCGGTGGTCGCTCGCCGGCGAGCCGGTCGGCACGCTCGTCCGGTGTCAGGTTGCGGCAGGTCCCCGGGTAGGCGCCCTGGGGTGCGTGCGGGGCCGACGCCGCCTTCAGGATTTCTCTTCTCGTGCAGAAGCACTCGTACGTGAGGCCGGCGGCGTGGAGTTCGGCGATGGCGGCGTCGTACCGCGGCAGTCGGTGCGACTGCGACACGACGTCGCCGTCCCAGTCGAGACCGAGTTCCGCGAGGTCGGCCAGTTGCCGGTCCCGGGCGCCGTCGCGGACGCGGTCCAGGTCTTCGACGCGCAGGAGGAATCGACGGCCGGTGGACCGGGCGAACAGCCATGCCAGCACGGCCGTCCGCAGGTTGCCGAGGTGCAGGTCGCCGGAGGGGCTGGGCGCGAACCGTCCCGCGCCCTCCGCGTGACGGGGCAGCGGTTCACTCTGACGAGACGGATGTGACATTGGGTCGAGGGATCAGCTGGCCAGTTCGATCGACGACGACGGCACGACGTCGGCGCCCTGCAGAATCATGCCGATCTGGACGTTCAGGGCGTGCTCGAGGTACTCGGCCGGGTACAGGTCCGGACTGCCGATCGCCTCGAGGGCGAGGCCGTCGACGGTGGCGAGGAGAAGCGCCGCACGGGTTTCCGCTTCCGGGGTGCCGATCGCGATGAGCACCGCGGACAGTCCGGTGCGGATGGTGAACAGGGTGGTGCGCCGGATCTCGGCGAGCGACGGGGAGGTGGCCGCCCGGACGGCGAATGCCGCCCTGACGTGCGCTTCCCGCGACCGTGACTCGTCGAGGGGGAGCAACTGCGACATCGCGGCGAACAGGTCCTCGGCGGGGTCGCCGCCGCGGTCGATATCCGCCAGGCGGGTGAGCAGTGTGTCGACGAGGGTGCGCAGCGCGAACGCGAACATCTCGTCCTTCGTGGAGAAGTGGTGCTGCACGGCGCCGATGGACACACCCGCCCTCTTGGCGACCTCGCGCACGCTGGCGCCCTCGAGGCCCGACTCGGCCGCGACGTCGAACAGGGCCGCAGCCAGGTGTTCGGGGCTGGTGGACGAGTACCGGCGTTCGCGCATGCCTCGAACATTACTTACGTATTGAATCAATACATGCGTCAGGTGCCCGTGTCGCCGCAAGTGGCGGGTGTGACTCCGGTTATCGGCGAACGTACGTCAGGAAAATCATCCCGCTCTCGAATGCGCGGGTCGAGGTCAGCCGGAACCGCTGGGGGTCGAATTCGCCGTCGAACAGCGGAATGCCGGTGCCGATCGCCACGGGGTTGAGCTTGATCCGGAGTTCGTCGACCTCGGGTTGCACCGCGGCGGCCAGCTTCCCGCCGCCGCACAGCCAGATGTCCTTGCCGTCCTCCTTCTTGAGTTCGCGCACCTTCTCGATCGGATCGCCCGAGACGATCTGAACGTCCGGGTCGGGCGACTCGGTGATCGTCGTCGAGAACACGTACTGTCGCAGATGCGCGTACGGGCTGGTCACGCCGAGGTCGAGGCCGGGCTGGTAGCTGGCGCGGCCCATGAGCAGTGTGTCGAAATGCCGGTTGGGGGCATCGATTCCCATCGCTGCCCGCACATGGGTGGGGACCGTTTCGGGGTACTCGGCGATCATCGCGGGCATGTGATCACCCTCGAGCTCGAAGACGGTGCCGCTGGGGTCCGAACCGTCGGCCCCGGCGATGAATCCGTCGATGGTGGTGGCGACGTAGTAGACGAGTTTTCGCATGTGAGTCCTCCCGCAGTCGGTAATTACTCCAGTTGTAGTACTATGACTGCAGTGGTTGCAAGTCCTTTTTCGAGGAGTGTCGATGGCGCAGAATCCGGAACGACGTGCCGCACTCGTGAACGCAGCGATCGAAGTGCTTGCGCGAGAGGGTGCGCGCGGCCTCACCTTCCGTGCCGTCGACGTCGAGGCGAACGTGCCCAAGGGGACGGCCTCCAACTACTTCGCCAGCCGCGACGACCTGTTCGACCAGGTCGGCAAGCGTATTCACGAGCGGATGGGCCCCGACCCCGCGGTCATAGAGGAAAGCGGTCGTAAGCCGCAGAATCTCGACCTCGTGATCGAGTACATGCAGGGACTGTTCGGCCGGATCACCGGCGACCGGACGGGCTACCTCGCGTTGCAGGAGTTGCGGCTCGAAGCGGTCCGTCGACCCGAGTTACGCACCACGTTGACGCGCACCATCTCCGGCAACCTGGAGCGCGACATCGGGTTTCACCTCGGCTCGGGACTGCCCGGCGACCGCAGCACCGTGCTGATGCTCTACCTCGCGATGAATGCGCTCATCGTCGAGCACCTGACGCTGCCCGGGGTGCTCGAGGGCGTCGACACCGAGCGGCTCATCGCCGATCTGGTGACGCGCGCCGTCGCTACGCCGGTCGCCTGAGCGCGTAGTCGTCCACGTACTCCTGGCCCGACAGCGTCATGAGGGCGTGCATCAGTTCGTCCGTCGCGGCCCGGACGACGTGCCGGTTGTCGCGCAGCTGATCGACTCCATCTCAGGGCGCGGGGATGACGGCGCGCGGCAGGTCGGCCCGCAACTCCACGTCGGTGAGGAAGTCGCCGTCACCGGCCGCGTAGCGGCGCTGCGGATCGAAGTCCTCCACCCGGAAGCTGTCCAGGGTCGGGGAGTGCGTCGTGACCGCGAGGGCTCCACCGTCGACGTCGAACTGCAGCAGTCGCTGGAAGCCGGTCTCGCGGAGACCGTTCACCGTGAAGTACTGGTAGTCGGCCAGCAACTCCACGACCTTCCGGTCGGTGTCGCCCACCTTCCGGTCGGTGACCGTCGTCTGCCCGTCGACGTGCCCCGCGAGGACCAGGAACACCGTGTCGAACGGGACGACGAGCCGATTCCAGATCTGCTGTCCGGCACTGGTACCGATGTCGCCGAACCCGCTCATCCGCAGCGAGCCGTCCTCGTCCAGGTAATAGTGGCTGCCGATCACCACGTTGCGGTCCGGGTGGGCGGCCAGCACGTCCTCGGCCCACTGCAGGACGTGCTCGGGCGGGTTGTAGCCGATGTAGAGCATCAGGAATTTCGCGCCGGCGATGTCGAGCAGGTCGTAGTGCGCCGAATTGTCCGTGTCCGTGACGGATTCACCCCAGTACGGCCGGTCGCGGAACCGCCACGGACCGAAGAACTCGTTGTAGAGGGCGTGGTTCTTCTCGTGCTCGCCGGGAATGAGCCGTCCGCCCACGTTCCACAGGTTGTCGTGGTTGCCGGGCAGGACCCCGTACGGGACTCCGGCGTCCTCGAGCGTCGCCATCGCGCGGTCCGCCACCTCGAACTCGGGGCGCGCGCGGGACTCGGGCGCCCCCGGACGTATCCAGCTCTGGACGAGGTCGCCGGTGTGCATCGAATACGCGATCTTGCGTTCGGCGGCGTTCTCCGCGGTCCAGCGGGTCATGTCGAAATACACCTCGGGCCGGTCCCGGGACACGTACTGGGTGTCGGTGATGTGCTGCAACGCGAAGTCGTACGTGTCCGGGTCGGCGAACTGCTGGTCGGCGGTCGCGTTGGCCTCGCGGAAACTCCGGTCCCGTCGCGGGCTGTCGATGACGAGGATCTGCGCGGCGTCCTCGCCCTCGATCCGGGTGGTCAGCGTGACCGGGCCGCCAGGCTCGGACGGCTGCGCTGTCGCGACCGGCTCACCCCAACTCTGCGTTTCCTCGTCCCACACGTGCATCGCGAGGTCGTCGAGATTCACCGAACGTCCATGCCACGTCACGTCCGAGCCCGCGGTGTCCGGACCGAACCGGACCTCGTACCGCATGTACGGGTATTCGCCGAAGTCGTGACCGGTGGCCGACATCCCGTCCGACTCCGCACCCGGAACCCGCTGCGACGGGGTGGCCTCGCCGGAGGTCCCGGCGAACATCAGCGCCGACGTGAGCGGCGCCGACGTGACCAGGCCGCGGGCGGGCAGTCCGGACGCACCCCGGGGTTCGGGATCGGCCACCGCGACCACGTCACCGCCGAGCAGCGCCGCGGCCAGTGACACCGCCGTCAGCGCGGCGATCCTGCCCGGCACGCTCATGACTCGAGGTTACAAGCGCGGCCGGGCAGGGGTGAGGTGGAAGGACCGTCAGGCCTTGCGGCCGAGGAAGGCCAGGACCCGGGTCTGCTCGTCGGAGTCCGCGGGGACATCCACGGCCGGGCCGCACACTCCGGCCGTGCGGATGTTGTCGCCCAGCTGCTCCGCGACGCCACCCACCCAGGCCAGGTCGTCGGCAGGGATGGTCTCGTCGAGGCCGGTGGCCCGCGCGAGGTCCCAGCCGTGCACCACCAGGTCGAAGCAGTAGAAGCTGTCGACGGTCTTGCCGAGTTCGGTGCGGCCGAAATGCCCGTCGTACTCGCGGCCCGCCTTGGCCGGATCGTCCAGGATCTCCTGCATGCCGTCGCGCGTTGCCGCCCACGCGGCAACCGGGTCTTCGTCGACGGACGGCGGCTCCGGCAGTTCCAGATCGACGACGGTGACGATGTAGCGCTGTGTGTCGATCACGTGCCGCACGACGTCGCGGGCCGTCCAGCCGTCACACGGAGACGCGTCGTCCCAGCGTGCGGCGGGCACGGATTCGACGCGCTTCGTGAACTTCGCGGCGAGGTCGCGGTAGTGGGCTGCGGGGGTTTCGGTTGTCGAGGTCATGCTGCCGATTCTTCCCCCGTCCGGGGCCCGACGGCTTGAACATTTCCGACATCGACGACGGATTCGTTTCCGTGCCAGTCGGGGGCCTCGCTGGCGAGGAGCTCGGACGGGGTGAGCGAGGAGATCCGCCGGCATTCCCGCGACAGGTGCGCCTGGTCGCTGTAGCCGGCGGTGGCGGCGAGTGCGGCGAGACCCGTCCGGGTCCCCGACTGCGCGAGCGCCATGAACCGTTGCAGCCGCAGGATTCCGCGGAGCGTCGCGGGACCGTATCCGAACGCGTCGTTGCATCGCCGCTGCAGTTGCCGCTCCGTGACGGAGGCGGCGTCGGCGAGCGCGCCCACGTTCCACGACTGCCGGGCCAGGGCCCGCCGCACGGTGCCGATCAGCGGGTCGGCCTCCGGCCCGCGGCTCCGCCACGCGCGCACGGCGTTCTCGAACAGGGCGATTCGTTCCGCGTGGCCGGACGCGTTGTCGAGCCGGTCGGTCAGTGTCCGTTCCCACGTGGACCCGAGTACGTCGCCGAGGCCGACCCGGATGTTGCGGACCTCGGCCGCCGACGTCCGCAGCAGATGCGAGCCGGCGCCGGGACGGAAACGGACACCGACGGATTCGGTGCCCGGCGGCAGCGTGAACGACCAGGCCGTGGTCTCGGGACCGCACACCCGGATCCCCACACCCCGGATCCACAGGATGTCCATGCACGCGTCCGGCACCAGCAGATGCTCGCCCTGCGTGCGCGCGGACCACCCGCACACGAGCGTGCCGGCGAGGTCGGGTGCCGGCGAGGTCGGCGTGTACCAGCCCATGCACAGGAGCCTAATGACGGATACCGACACGTGCGGGCCCGTCACATCGCCCGAAGTGCCCGCACCGGCACGCAACTCGAGGTGAACTGTATGTACGGGTCCGCAGAGGTTCCCCAGGAGGCCCGCCACTTCGCCGTCACAGAGAACGAGGACTCCATGAGACGAACATGGGCGCTGGCAGCGATCGTCGCCGTCAGCCTGACCTTCTCGAGTTGCGCCTACGACCGCACGGATTCCGGTGACACGGGCGGCAACGCCCCGGTGTCCCCGACGCCGACGTCCCCACCGGCCTTGCCCGGAACACCCGTCCTGAAGATGGGACCGACGACGCTCGGCGAGGTGATGGTCGACGAAGGCGGGATGACGGTCTACGTGTACGACAAGGACGAGGTCGGCTCCGGTGCCAGTTCGTGCCGCGACACGTGCCTGCAGTCGTGGCCGCCGGTCACCTCCGTCACCGAGAACCCGACGGTGCAGGGGCTGCAGGAAGTCGTCATCGACACCATCCCCGCGGCGGACGGCACCCATCAGCTCACCGTGAACGGGCGACCCGTGTACCGGTACAAGGATGACAACGAACCCGGTGACGCATACGGGCAGGCGGTCGGCAGCGTGTGGTGGACCCTCGACTCCGCAGGCAACCCGGTCACGACAACTGCGGGCGGCGAGTAGCGCGGTCGATCCGCAGATGGACGGTGACGGTCAGCGCCGCCGACAGTCCGGCGGCGAACCACAGGGCGTCCAACCCGATCCAGTGGTGCGAGAGAGCGCCCGTCACAGCTCCTGCCACCAGGCCTGCCCACAGCGCGAAATGTCGTAGCCACGCCCACCGCGGCCCGCCGAACAGCGCCGCGGCAAGCCGGTGGCCCATCTTCACGAGGGCGCCCGTCATGTAGGTGAGGCCGATGGTGACCTCGCCGTCCTTCTGGAAGAAGGAGTTCTCCGCGCCCATGGCGAGCAGCATCGCGCCGACGGCCACGGTGCTCGCCCCGACGGTCGCGGCGACGGCGCCTGCGATCAGAAGTCCGGACACGACGGCGAGCACCGTCGTCCGGACGGGCAGCCGCCTGCGATCGGACAGGTGCACGACCACGGCGCCCAGGGCGCAGCCGAGGACGAACGTGCCGATCACCGCGGCGGCCGTCAGCGCATGCGCCCACGACCCGTCCGCGAACCCGACACTGAACCGGGTGAGATTGCCGCTCATGAACGCGACGAAGAACCCGCCGAGCGTGATGAATCCGAGCGCGTCGACGTAGCCGGCCAGCGCGGACAGCACCACCGCCAGCACGAGCATCTGCCTGCTGTCGTCGATCGGCACATCACACATCAAACACCGCGGCGAACGACAGCGGCCCCCGATCCGGAGATCGGGGGCCGCTGTGGCGGAGTTCAGGAGGTGCGAACGCCTCGACTAGGACGTGCCGAGTGCGGGCGCGAGCGTGTTGGCCCAGGACTCGTGCAGGCGGTCCTGCCAGTAGTTCCACGTGTGCAGGCCCTCGTCGGCGATGTGCGTCTGCAGCTTGGCGCCTGCGCGCTGCGCCGCGGGGACGAAGACCTTGCTGCTGAGGCCCGAGGCGGTCTCGAGGGGAACCGTCTGCGAGAACTTCACCGGGTCGAACGACTTGCTGTCCGGGTCGACGGTGGGATCGCCTGCCGCCGAACCCGCACCGGACGAGATGTAGACGGACTTGCCGCGCAGTGCGCCGACGTTGAGCAGCGGATCGTTGCGGATCCAGGCTGCGGACGGCCAGAAGCCCCACATGTTCTGCGCGTTGCCGCCCATCTGGGCGACCGAAACCTGGATGCCCTGCGCGAAGCCGGGCGAGCTGGCCGTCGGGTACCCGCTGTAGGACGCGACCGCCTTGTAGAAGTCGGGGCRGTGAATGGCGAGGTTCAACGCGGAGGTACCGCTCATCGACAGACCCGCGACCGCGTTGTTCACGCCGTCGCTGCCGAACTGCGAAGCCATCACCGGGGGCAGTTCGTTGGTCAGGAAGGTCTCCCACTTCACGCGGCCCAGCTTCGGGTCGTCACGCAGCCAGTCGGAGTAGAAGGTGCCGCCGCCGCCGAACGGGATGACCACGTTGACGTGCTTGCCGGCGAAGAAATTCTCCACGTCGGTCTCGATCAGCCAGCCGTTGTTGTCGTCCGGCGCGCGCAGACCGTCGAGCAGGTACAGCGTCGGCGCGGGACCGCCACCCGCGGCCTTGAGCACCTTGACGGGAATGTCCTTGTCCATCGACGGTGAGTACACCGAGATCAGGGCCGAGTCGGCATGCGCGATGCCGGTTCCGGCCAGTACGGACACGAGGCCCGATGCCAACACTGCGACCAGGCCCACGATCAGCGCGCGGGTGCGACGTATCGCCATCCGAATGTCCTTTTATCTCGTAACAGACACTGCACAGCGAACGCTGCACCGGAGACGATAACAGGGAGATAACGGGTTGTGCCTGTCGTGGCCTGGGATTGTCGGCGCGGACGGGTCTGCAAACGGCGGTCCGAGGGCGGCGCCGCCTGGTTTGCCCGGAGATGCAAGAAACCCCTGCGAACCACGTTTCAGCGGTTCACAGGGGTTCCTGTGGCGGAGGATAGGGGATTTGAACCCCTGAGGGCGTTAACCCAACCCGCGTTCCAGGCGAGCGCCATAGGCCACTAGGCGAATCCTCCGTGGAGGAGCATACCCAACGACGACGGCTCACCGTTAAACGACCAGGTGGCTGCCGGTTCTACGCCCACTTCAGCTGGCTGAGGGCGTGCTCGGCGAGGGACACGGACCGGTCGCAGGACGTGTCCGGGTTCGCGGTCGCGTCCAGGCCGAATTTCGACTCGATCGACAGCGTGCCCGCGTCGGTGGTGACCTCGAGGATGCACTGGTACTTGCTCTCGGCGAGCGCCCGGCCCTCGAGTCCGCCGACGTCGATCGTGCGCAGGGCGTCGACCGGTTCCGGCGCGCTCGTGGTGGTGACGGTCACAGTGTTCAGCGCCTCCGGTTTGCCCCACGTGCACGCGCGACGTTCCGGACTGTCGGTGGCGGTGCCCTCGCCGGCGCCTGCCGTCAGGAGCGGTGCGAGCGTCGCGTCGTCCGCGAGCGAGCACGGCTCGGCCGCGTCCCAGCTGACCGCATCGGACGTGGCTGCGTCTTCGCTGCTCCCGCCGCACGCCGACAGTGCTGCGACGACGACGGCGAGGGCCGCTGCGTGTGCTGTCCTTCTGAGTTTCATCCCGATCCTTTGCCGACGGTGGCCGAATGCGGGGGCGACCGTAGCACTGGACGTGGTCTGACGTGCGGCGTCGGGCGCGGGCCGGGGTGGATCCCGGTAGCGGCTCGGGGCCGTCTACACTCTGTGGTGGATCCCGCGCGGCGCGCATCCTGTGAACTCCCCCAGGGCCGGAAGGCAGCAAGGGTCAACGGGCTCTGCCGGGTGCGCGGGGTCCCCTATCTTTCGCATACCCGACCCGCGATGTCGGTGAGAGGCCGCTCCTGATGACCAACCAGACCCAGATCGGGTTGATGAGCCATGAGGAACTACTTTCGGAGCATGAGCGCCAGACTGCGAGCTATGCGCAGCTGAAGACGGAGAAGCTCACGCTCGACCTCACCCGCGGTAAGCCTTCGCCCGAGCAACTGGATCTGTCGGCGGCGCTGCTGGCGCTGCCCGGTGACGGCGACTTCCGCGACGGCAACGGCACCGACACCCGCAACTACGGCGGGCTCACCGGTCTGCCGGAACTGCGCGCGATCTTCGGTGAACTGCTCGGCATCCCCGTCGAGAACCTGCTCGCCGGCAACAACGCCAGCCTCGAGATCATGCACGACAACGTCGTGTTCGCTCTGCTGCACGGCACCCCCGACTCCCCGCGCCCGTGGTCGCAGGAGGAGAAGGTCAAGTTCCTGTGCCCGGCACCCGGCTACGACCGTCACTTCGGGATCACCGAGACCTACGGCATCGAGATGATCCCGGTGCCGATGCGCCCGGACGGCCCCGACGTCGGTGTCATCTCCGAGCTCGTCGCGAACGATCCGCAGATCAAGGGTCTGTGGGCCGTTCCCAACTACTCCAACCCCACGGGCGCGGTGTACTCGGAAGAGGTCACGCGGGCGCTGGCGTCGGTGCCGGCCGCCGCCCCCGACTTCCGGCTGTTCTGGGACAACGCCTACGCGGTGCATCCGCTGGTCGGCGAGACGGCGCCGTCGCTGGACATCCTCGGGATGGCAGCGGAGGCGGGTCACCCCAACCGGCCGCTGGTGTTCGCGTCGACGTCGAAGATCACGTTCGCCGGTGCGGGCGTCAGCTTCTTCGGTTCCTCGACCGCGAACCTGGCCTGGTACCAGAAGTTCCTCGGCAAGAAGAGCATCGGCCCGGACAAGCTGAACCACCTGCGGCACCTGCGGTTCTTCGGTGACGCGGACGGGGTTCGCGCCCACATGGAGAAGCACCGCGAGATCCTGGCGCCGAAGTTCGCGCTCGTCCTGAAGATCCTCGAGGACCGTCTCGGGGCGTCGAAGGTGGCGTCGTGGACGGAGCCGAAGGGCGGATACTTCATCAGCCTGGACGTCGTCGAGGGCACCGCGAAGCGCGTCATCGCCCTGGCGAAGGACGCGGGGATCGCGCTCACCGCCGCGGGATCGGCGTTCCCGTACGGAATCGACCCGGAAGACAAGAACATCCGGCTCGCGCCGAGCTTCCCCTCGATGGACGATCTGGACAAGTCGATGAACGGCGTCGCGACGTGCGTGCTGCTCGCGGCCACCGAATCACGCCTGGACCTGCCGAAGTCCTAGCAGCAGACCTCCGGCCGCTCACCTGTTCCGGGTGCGCGGCCGGAGGTGTCTCTACATCCTGGCGTAGCGCGCCATCACGAAGCTGTACAGCCCGTACGCGGCGATACCCAGTGCGGCGAGGATCAGCAGGAACTGCCCGAACGGCGCCGAACCGAGGGTTTTCACCGCGCCGTCGAGGCCGGTGGCCTTGGATGGATCGGCGTTGAAGACCGCCACGATCACCAGCAGGCCCGCGCCCGCGATGACGAGGCCCTTGGCCACGTAGCCGATCACTCCGAGGGGCTCGACGAGCTTCGACGGGGTGCCCTTCAGGTCGTCCAGGAAGTTCTTCGACGCGCCCTTGTAGACGTGGTACCCGCCGATCGCGATGGCGACGAGACCCACCACCACGAGCAGGAACTTGCCGCCCCCGGACTCCATGAGGCGTGCACTCATTCCGGCGTTCTGCTGTCCGCTCGATTTCCCGCCGCCACTCGCGAACTGGTAGGCCGAGAAGGCGAACGCGAAGTAGACGACGGCCAGACCGAACGCCTTCGCACGGTCGAGCAGCGACGTGTCGTCGTCGGACTTCTCGGTGGCGTGCGGGCCGAGAACGGTCTCGGCGAGCCGCCACAGCGCCATCGCGATGAACGCGACCATCGCCACCCACAGCGCGAACCGGCCGCCGGGCTCGGCGGCCAGCGTGCCGAGGGCCCCGGACTGATCGGCGTTGCCGCCGCTGCCGAACGCCAGCTGAACGATGATGTACGCGATCAGCAGGTGCACGAAGCCGCTCATCACGTGGCCCGCCCGCGCGACCCGTTCGAAAGTGGTGCTGTCGGTTGCCCTGTCCACGGCACGGCTCATCCCGCTGGCTCGATTCGTTCCGTCCTGGGCCATCGGATGTCCTTCGGTGTCGTGTGTATGGACCGGAGTCCCTTGACGTAGAGGTACCCGGTACGGGCCGCGCCGACACGGACCGAGCGCTATCGCACTGCGTTCGTGACCCGGTCGATCAGGTTGGTGGCGCTGTAGTAGTCGAGCCGGAAGCTGTCCTTCCCGAGACCGATCACCTGCTTCTTCTCCACGGACGGGGTCTGCTGCAACGTCGGATCGGCGAGGAACCGCTCGGCGTCCGCCGCGTCACCGATCACGATGAACGTGGTGTTGCCGGGCACGGCCCGCGGCAGGTTCTCCTGCCCGACCGGCACGACGTCCTTGCGGCCGGACATGATGCTCTTGTCGGCTGCGCTGATGTCGGCGGGCAGCTCGGCGAGCGAGAATCCGAGGCGTTCCAGCAGAATGCCCTGCGCCGATTCGGCGGTGAACATCCGCGACTCCTCGGGCGAGTTGTAGGCGGGCACGTTCACCGGGTTCGCGGCGGCGACCTTGTCGCCGAGTGCCGACTTGGCGTCGTCGAGTTGCCGGTCGAACTTCGCGACGAGGGCTTCGGCCTGCTCCTCGGCCCCGATGGCCGCCGCGATCCGACCGCTGAGGTCCTGCCACGACTTGTCGTCGTACCGCAGCACCACGACGGGCGCGATCTGCCTCAGCGTGTCCACCTGATCGACTGCCGAGTCGCCGCCCGTGGCGGACACGAAGATGAGGTCCGGATCGGCGGCGGTGATCTTCTCGACGTTGGGTTCGCCCTGGTAGAGCGTGTCGACGCCACGCTCGGCGGCGATGTCCGCCCACTGCGTGAACAGGCCGTTCTCGTCGGTCACGTCGCTCGGTCGCTGCGCGCCGGTGCCGATCAGGGGTGCGTCGAGGGCGAGCAGCGAGCCGGTGAGTGTGACGCTGGTCGACACGATCCGCTCGGGCTTGTGTTCGATCGTGACGCTGCCCGTCTCGTCGGTGACGGTGCGCGGCCAGCTCTGGTCGGGCGCTGCGGGGTTGCCGGTGGTCGCGGACTCGGTAGCGGGATCGGACGAGCACGCGGCCGCGCCGATCCCGACGGCGAGGACAGCGAGGGCTGCCAGTGAGCGACGAAGTTTCACGGCGGGACTCTCTTTCGCGCGGGTAAGGAATTTGACTTAGGGTAGCGTTACCTATATTCGAATGGGGAAGTGGATGCTGAAACGGGTGCCCGGACCGGAGCGCCGCGTCGTGCGCACGCGGGCGATCGACGACCTGGCACCCGACGGCGTCCCCGCGTTCTGGGACCGCCTCGCCGCAGCGGGCAGCCCCCTCGTCGAACGCGACGGGGCCGACCGCGGCTGCGTGATCGCGACGTTCTGCTGGCGGGACCCCGAGGGCGACGAACGCGTGTCACACACGCGGCACGTCTACCTCGACGCCAACGGAATCACCGACCGATCCCGGCCGGAACGGGCCGCGCTGTCGCGGCTCCCCGGCACCGACCTGTGGTCGCTGTCGATCGAGGTGCCCGAGAACTGGCGTGGCGCCTACCGTTTCATTCCCCGGACGGAACCGCTGACCCGTCCCGGCGACGGCACCCCGGGCTGGCAGTGGTGGCGGAACATACTCGCCGGCGCACGACCCGACCCGTTCAACCCGCTGCCCACCCGAGCGGTGCAGGCCGGCGACTGCTCCGAGGCGGTGATGCCCGCGGCGCCCGCGCAGCGCTGGTGGACGGACCGGCCCGGCCGCGGCGAACTCCACGAGACGACGTTCACGCTATCGGGCACACCACGGTCGGTGTGGGTCTACGAACCGCCCGGACTCGCCGCCGGATCTCGTCCGGTGGTGGTGCTGCTCGACGGCCGGACGTGGGCGGTCGACCTGCCGATCGCAGGTGCCGTCGACGCGCTCGGACCTGCCGGTCACCGGGTTCCGCTCGTCGTGATGGTCGACAGCGTCGGACCCGGACTGCGATCCGAGGAACTGGGCTGCAGCCCCGCGTTCGCCGCGGGTCTCACCGGCGAACTGCTCCCGTGGCTGCGGCGGGACCGGGCCGTCACCGACGACCCGGCGTCGACGATCGTGGCCGGCTGCAGCCTGGGCGGATTGACGGCCTGCCACCTCGCGCTGGCGGTGCCGCACGTGTTCGGGTGCGCCGTCAGCCTGTCCGGGTCGTTCTGGTGGCCCGGATCGGGGCCGGGAGTCCCGTTCCAGGACCGTATCCGCGCCGTCGCCCCGTCGCGCAGTCGGTTCAGCCTGGAGGTCGGGACACTCGAATGGATGCTCGTCGAACCCAACCGCGAAGTCCGCGACCTGCTGGCCGGCGCCGGCCACGACGTGCGCTACCGCGAGTTCTGCGGGGGTCACGACGCGCTGCACTGGCGTGACGGACTCGTCGCCGGCGTCGCCTCGATGCTGGGTTACGCACCGGTAATGCAGTGATGTGGATAACTCTGTGAATAAACCGCGCGTCGCGGTGAAGGGCGCACCCGCCCCACCGCGGGATGGCAGGATCGAACCATGGCACGCACGCTGAACCTAGTAGGGGATCCGGACGCCGACGCACTCCTCGCGAGTGATCCGCTGGCGTTGCTCATCGGGATGCTGCTCGATCAGCAGGTTCCGATGGAGACGGCGTTCGCGGGCCCCAAGAAACTCGACGACCGGATCGGCGGCCTCGAAGTGCACCGCATCGCGGAGATGGATCCGGAAGCGTTCGCGGCCGTCTGCTCACAGACCCCCGCCGTCCACCGGTTCCCCGGATCGATGGCCACCCGCATCCAGTCGTTGTGCGCGTTCCTCGTCGAGAACTACGACGGCAGCGTCGAGGCGCTGTGGACGAGCGGCGACCCCGACGGCAAAGAAGTGCTGAAACGGTTGAAGGCGCTCCCGGGGTACGGCGACCAGAAGGCCCGCATCTTCCTGGCGCTGCTCGGCAAGCAGATCGGAGTCGAGCCGAAGGGCTGGCGCGAAGCAGCAGGCGACTACGGCACCGAGGGGTCCCGGCGTTCGATCGCGGACGTCGTCGACGACAAGAGTCTCCACGAGGTCCGCGAGTTCAAGAAGGCCGCGAAGGCAGACGCGAAGAAGGCGGCGGCAGCGAAGAAGATGTAGCCGCCGCTACTCCGTGTCGTCAAAAAGTAGCCGCCGCTACTCCGTGTCGTCTCGGTCCTGCTTCCGTTCCGCGTCGAGTTGCCGCCTGCGTTCGGCCTCGTGCATCCACGGAAAGACGCTGTTGCCCTGGCCGCCGCCGAGGGGTCCGTGGCCGAGCACACCGTGTTCGTACGCCGATTCGGCGTGCAGCGCGAGGTCGATGCCGGAGGACTCGTCCTCGGCGCTCACCCGGAACCCGAAGATCCGGTCGATCAGCTTGCCCAGCCCGTACGTCACACCGAACGCGTACAGGGCGACGACCACCACGGCCAGCACCTGCTTGCCGAGTTGCGCGAACCCGCCCCCGTACAGGAGGCCTTCGGCTCCGCCCGTCATCACCTCGGTGGCCAGCAGTCCGATCAGGATCGTGCCGACGATGCCGCCCATCAGGTGGACACCGACGACGTCGAGCGAGTCGTCGTATCCGAGGCGGAACTTCCAGCCGACGGCGAACGAGCAGACCACACCGGCCACTGCGCCGACGATCACCGCGCCGACCATGCTCACCGTGCCGCAGGACGGGGTGATCGCGACCAGCCCGGCGACGACGCCGGACGCCGCACCGAACGTCGTGGGGTGACCGTCGCGCTTCTGCTCGACGAGGAGCCAGCCGAGCAGGCCGGTGCACCCGGCGACGAGGGTGTTCAGGAAGATCGCGGCGGCCGTGCCGTCGGCGGCGAGAGCGGAACCCGCGTTGAAACCGAACCAGCCGAACCAGAGCAGGCCGACACCGAGCAGCACCAGCGGAAGGTTGTGGGGCCGCATCGACTCGGACTTGAATCCGAGCCGCGGGCCCAGGACCAGGGCCAACGCCAGGCCCGACGCGCCGGACACGATCTCGACGACCAGTCCGCCCGCGTAGTCGAGGGCGCCGAACTGCGCGATCCAGCCCTGCGGGTTCCACACCCAGTGCGCGACGGGCGCGTAGACGACGAGGGCCCAGACGGGCACGAAGATCATCCAGGCCGAGAACTTGGCCCGGTCGGCGATCGCACCGCTGATCAGCGCGGCGGTGATGATCGCGAATGTCAGCTGGAACGTGGCGAACAGGATCTCGGGGACCTGCCCGTGGACGGTGGTCGGGTCGATGCCCGCCATCCCCAGGTGCTCGAGCCCGCCGATCAGTCCGCCGCCGATGTCGTCGCCGAAGATGAGGGAGTACCCGGCCACCAGCCAGGCGACCGTGACGAGTGCGATCGACACGAAGCTCATCATGATCATGTTCAGTACGCCGGTGGAGCGGACCATCCCGCCGTAGAACAGGGCGAGCCCCGGGGTCATCAGCAGGACCAGCGCGGTACTGATCAGAAGCCAGGCGGTTGCTCCGGCGTCGATTGCAGGCACGACATTCTCCTCACACACCCGGACGAAACCAGGTGCGGAAATTCACGATGGCCGCGGGCCGTTTCAACGGTGATGCCGATGCGTTGCGAACGTGTTACGCAATCCGGTCAGGTCCGGATTTCTGCTTGTGAGTAGGGCCCCGAGCGGGTGCCGAACAGGCGCTTCGACCACCCGGGCCGGACTGTCGGGGACCGCCGGTAGTCTTTCCGCGTGGCCCTGTACCGGAAGTACCGACCCGCATCCTTCGCCGAAGTGGTGGGGCAGGAGCACGTCACCGAACCACTGAGCACCGCTCTCGACGCCGGACGGATCAACCACGCGTATCTGTTCTCCGGTCCCCGCGGCTGTGGCAAGACGTCGTCTGCCCGCATCCTGGCCCGATCGCTGAACTGCGTGGAGGGCCCGACCTCGACGCCGTGCGGCCAGTGCCCCTCGTGCGTGGCGCTCGGCCCCGGCGGGTCGGGCAACCTCGACGTCACCGAACTCGACGCGGCCAGCCACGGTGGCGTCGACGACACCCGTGAACTGCGCGACCGCGCGTTCTACGCGCCTGCCGAGTCCCGGTACCGGGTGTTCATCGTGGACGAGGCCCACATGGTCACCACGGCGGGTTTCAACGCCCTCCTCAAGATCGTGGAGGAGCCGCCGGAGCACCTCATCTTCATCTTCGCCACCACCGAACCCGAGAAGGTGCTGCCGACCATCCGTTCGCGCACCCATCACTACCCGTTCCGGCTGCTCGCGCCGACGACGATGCGCGGGTTGCTGGAGAAGATCTGCCAGCAGGAGAGCGTGCCGGTCGCCGACCCGGTGTATCCGCTGGTCATCCGTGCCGGCGGCGGGTCCCCGCGTGACTCGCTGAGCATCCTCGACCAACTCCTCGCCGGCGCCGGCAACGAGGGCGTCACCTACCCGCGCGCGCTCGCGCTGCTCGGCGTCACCGACGTCGCGCTGATCGACGACGCCGTGGACGCGCTGGCCACCGGCGACGGTGCCGCACTGTTCGGGACGGTCGACCGCGTCATGGACGCCGGGCACGATCCGCGGCGCTTCGCCGTCGACCTGCTCGAGCGCCTCCGCGACCTCATCCTGATGCAGGCCGTCCCCGACGCCGCCGAACGCGGCCTCGTCGATGCACCCGGCGACGTGCTCGAGCACATGCGCGCCCAGGTCCAGCGGATCGGTCCCGCCACGCTCACCCGCTACGCCGAGGTGATCCACGCCGGTCTCGGCGAGATGCGCGGCGCCACGGCCCCCCGACTGCTGCTCGAAGTGATGTGCGCCCGGATGCTGCTGCCGTCCGCGTCCGATGCGGAGTCCGCCGTGCTGCAGCGGCTCGAACGCGTCGAGCGCGGACTTCCGCCCGCAGGCTCCGCGCCGGTCGCCGCCGCAGCCGAGCGGCCCGCCGCGGCACCGGAGCGCGCGCCGCAACCGCCCGCCGAACCGGAACCCGAGCC
>NZ_JBFUHV010000054.1:0-56217 GCF_056402215.1 Rhodococcus sp. P4_B6
GTCCCACTGCTCGCGGGCGAAGACTGCGCCGCCGACGATGGCGGGGATGTAGTTCTTCGGCCGGGTGAAGGTGGTGGAAATGTCGTTGACGCGAATCTCCTGCAGGCCCAGTATCTCCGGGTCGATTTCGAGCGCGACAGTGTAGGCGTGTGGGAGCTGCGCGTCGTCGCACACATCACTCCAGTGGAAGATCGGCTCGTTGACGAACAGGTCCCGGAGAATGAGGATGTTGCCGTTGGGCAACTCGTACGGTCCGGTGTCGCCGAGACCAAGCCGGCAGTCCATGTGGTCGAGGAACGACAGCAGTTCGGCGGCCGCGTTGAAGCGGGTGAAGGATTCGTGCTTCGGGCTTCCCGGCTCAAGCGTTTCGAGCTGGTTGATAATGCCTTCGAGGAAGTCCGGCTCGTGGATCTGGCAGCGGTAGCGGTCCTGCGAGTTGAGGATGTACCCGTCCTGGCGCTTGCCGAACTCGATCCGCTGCATGAACTTGAGGAGTTCGTTRCTCTCCTCGATGTAGTCGTCGGGCCCGATCGCTTCGAGTGCAAGCAGACCGCAGCGGCCCATACCGAAGCCGACAGCCCCGATCGACCAGTCGTGCACCGCGTTGACCTTGGTGCCGATTTCCCGCCGCGCCGAGGCACCGATGTCCAAGATGCCCTGGGCCCCGACCTCGTCGGTGGTCATGCGCAGGATCTCCGGCCACCGGTAGAACTGGTGCATGAACGCGAGGATCTCGTATTCCTGGCGGGGGATCATGCCTGAGACACCTTCGGTGGCACGCATGACCAGCACGTCCCAGATGTTCCAGGCCAGGTAGTTGTTGAGGTCGTTGAGCTCGTCAAGGGTGAACTGGTCGACCAGGACGTCCTCTTTACTGACCTTCTCGAGGACCTTGCTCTTGGCGCGCTGCTTCTGCACCTTGTCGCCGAGGATGCCGTCGCGCAGTGGCTCCTGGCCGACGAAGTTGCCCTCGAAGACCAGATCCTGGAACCGCAGACCGTCATCGTTCGGTTCATAGCGCTGCTTGTACGTGGAGCGGAGACCGGGTGTCATTTCGATGCTCATTGGGGGTTGTTCCTCTCTGCTCATGGTGTGTGGTCGGAAGGCGGTCAGCTGACGATGCTGATGCGCGCGACCTCCGCGTCGTCGCAGTGCAACTGGACGGTCTTCCCGATCAGGCTTTCGGCGATCTCCTCGAAGTGCGCATCGTCGGTGTTGCCGACGACGTAGCGCGAATCGCTGGAGGTCAGGTACGCGGTCATCACACAGGGAATCTGGAACTCACGAGAGAGGATGCCGAGGTGCGACTCGGGAGCGCCCGACATCGTGATGACGCCGAGAGCACCCATGCTCAATGCCGGGGTGAGGAAGGTCGTGGTGCCGCCGCGAACGAGCAGGATGTAGTCCTGCAACTTTCCGGACCGCACGACTTCGATCACGTCCTTGGGCGAGCCCAGGAACTTGACCTCACCCTTCGGGCTCTTCTGCGTCTCGAAGGCGTTGAACCCTTCGGCTACAACCTGCATTGGTACTCCTTTGATCGAATCGAGGAAGGTGGCCTCGACCACATCCGTCTTGCTCTGTTGCGCTTGTCACAATGCCCTTTGATATGTGACCGCCGCATGGGCTCTGCGGATAGCGTTCCGTGTGACCATTATCTCGCGTGGACAACGCCTTGATCACTGTCGGTGACGTCAAGATCTGCCAATTTGCGGCGCATGAGTTTGCCCGACGAGGTGGTCGGTAGAGCGTCGACAAACACCACCTCACGCGGCCGTTTGTAGGCGGCCAGATGCGCGCGGCAGTGCTCGATGATGTCCTGTGGGAGGAGCTGCGCGGCCGGGGCCGGAACCACGTATGCGACGGCGATCTCCCCTTTGACAGGATCCGGTCGGCCTCCGACGGCGACCAGCGCGACGTCGGGATGCGCGCCGATGACGCGTTCGATTTCGGCGGGGTACACGTTGTATCCGGCGGTGACGATCATGTCCTTGAGCCGGTCCACAATGAAAAAGTGACCGGTCTCGTCGACGTACGCGACATCTCCGGTACGCAGCCACCCGTCGGCGGTGAGCGCCTCTGCGGTGGCGTCAGGGCGGCCGTAGTAGCCGAGCATCACCAGCGGGCCACGAACGAGCAGCTCACCATGCTCACCCGTCGGGACGCCCCCGTTCGTGCCGTCGATCGCACCGATCTTGACTTCGAGGCCGGGTAGGGCCACTCCGATCGAACCGGCTACCGGTGGGGCGTGGACTGCATGGGTTGTTCCCAGCCCGGACAGCTCGGTCATCCCCCACAGCTCCAGCACCGGCCCCGGTGCCCTGGTCTGCCAGCGATCGAGCAGTTCTGGGGAGAACGTCTGACCACCGATGGTGCTTGCGCGCAGGCTGGACAGGTCCGTCGTCTCGAACGTCGGGTGTGCCAGCATCATCGAATACATCGCCGGCACGCCCTCGAACAGGGTGGCGCGGTCTCCTTCGAGCAACGCCAGGGCTTCCCCGGCGTCGAACCGCTCCATCAGCACAACCGTGCCGCCTGCCAGGAAGGTGCTGTTGATAGCGACATTGCCGTACACGTGCGCCGAGGGCAACGCGGTGACGACGACGTCGTCGGAGTTGCGACCGTGCATCGTGGCCGTCAGAGCACAATTGAGCAGCACCGATCGCTGCGACTGCATCGCGCCCTTCGGGTGGCCGGTCGTCCCGGAGGTGTAACCGATGCTGCACAGGTCGGCGGGCCCGGGCGCCGGGTTCCCGGCCGGAGCAGCGTCGACCGGCGCGGTGAGCAGCTCGCTGAAGGTCACCGCACCGATTCCGTCGCCGATATCGCCGGCGAGCTGGCACACGAGCTCGAGCGTGGGCATCTCCCCGAGCACGTTCGCGACGGTAGCGGCTTGGGAGGCCCCGAAGAAGAGAGCTTCGGCCTCGCAGTCGGAGAGGACGAACGCCAGCTCCGGGCCAGTGAGCATGACATTGACCGGATTGACAATCGCACCCGCTTTGAGGATGCCGTGATACGCGACGATCCATTCCCAGCAGTTCTGCGCGTAGAGCGAGCACACATCTCTGGCGCCGATCCCGCGCGAGCGAAGTGAGGCCGCGACCGCGTCCGACATGCGGTCGAGTTCCTGGTACGTCAAGCACGTATCGCCGACGACGAGGGCGATCTTGTCCGGGTGGCGGGCCGCGGAGACGGGGAGAATCTCTCCCGGCCCCACCGATGGCAGGACGCCACCGGTACGGCTATTCACCCGTCGCCCCATTCGCAGGGGTGGGCTCGTCGAATGTCAGAACCGCCTTGGTGACCTTCCCCTGGTGAACAGCCTCGATCGCTTCGTTGATTTCGCCGAACTCGAAGGTGTCGATCAGCTCGGTGAAGGGGAATTTGCCGGCCTGATAGAGGTCGATCATGCGGGTGACGAATTCCTGCGGGATGGCATCGCCCTCGATGACGCCGATCAGACTGCGGCCGAATAACAGGTGACCCTGGTCGAAGGAGATCTCGTTCGGGATGCCCTGGAATCCGACGGTGGCGCACACCCCCGGTGACTGCAGACATTCGAGCGCGCTGCGGATGACGCCCGCCAGCCCGATGCAGTCGACCGAATACTGCGCTCCCACTCCGCCGGTGATCTCGCGGATCCTCTCGACCACGTTCTCCTCGGCGGAGTTGATGGTGTGGGTGGCGCCGAGGTCGGCGGCCTTGGCCAGGCGCGCGGGCTGGATGTCGACGGCGATGATGGTGCCGCAGCCGGCGACCACCGCACCCAACAGCGCGGCGAGCCCGACCGAGCCGGTCCCGAAGATCGCGATCGACGATCCCGCCTCCGGGTTGAGGGTGTTCAGCACCGCCCCGGCACCGGTTTGGATGCCGCAACCGAGGGGGGCGAGCAGCTCGAGTGGCAGATTGCGGGCGACACGGACACAGTTCTGCTCGTTCGCCACCGCGTAAGTCGCCCATGAGGATTGCCCGAAGAAGTGCCCGCGTACCTGTTCGCCCCCGGAACGAAGGACGCTCGAGCCGTCCAGGCGTCCACCGACCAAATTGAGCGGGACGAAGTCCCGGCAGTGCATCGAAAGTGAGCGTGCACAGTTGTCGCACTCCGCGCAGAAGTTGTACGAGAGCACCACATGATCGCCAGGCTCGATGCTGTCGACATCGTGTCCGACCGCGGTGACAATTCCAGATCCCTCGTGACCGAGCACGATCGGGGCCGCGTCGGTCTCAGCGGTCGCGATCACCCCGAGGTCGGTGTGGCAGATACCGGAACCGACGATGCGCACCAAGACCTCACGGGGGCGTAACTCGTCGATGTCGAGTTCCTCGAGCGACAACGGCTCCTGCGCCGAGCGCAGGACGGCTGCTGTGGTCTTCATAATTGCACTTCCTGTGTGAAAGTTGTTTGAGCTCGGGTGGTCTCACGAGACCGTGTCGGGGACCTTGTTCAGCGTGACGGTCTGGTGGTTGGTGTATTCGGCGAGCCCGTGCAAGGAGTTCTCGGCACCGATGCCGGACTGCTTGTGTCCGCCGAAGACCTGATGCGGGGAGTACTGGTGGACTTCGTTGAGCCATACCGTTCCGGCTTCGAGCTGACGGCCGATCCGCTCGATCGCCTCGAGGTCCTCACCCCAGACGGTGGCGCCCAGGCCCCAGACGGTGTTGTTGGCCCGGGCGATGACATCGCTCTCTTCCGTCCAGCGCAGCAGCGGAAGGATGGGGCCGAACGGTTCCTCGGCGACTAGGCGTGAGTTCTCCGGCGGATTGTCGACGAGGGTGACCGGGACGAACCAGCCTCCGGCGTTCGGGTCGATCCGTCCACCGAGGGCGAAGGTGTAACCGTTGGCCGTGCAGTCGTCGAAGTACTCCTGCACCTTCTGCAGCTGGGGCAGGTTCTGAATCGGGCCCAACTGGGTGTCGGCGGCGGCGCCGTCGCCGACCACCACGGTCCGTGCGTACGCGACCAGTTCGTCCCGCACGGCGTCGTAGACGTCGTCGTGGATGTAGATGCGCTTGGCGGCGTTGCAGAACTGGGCGTTGTTCTGGAACGCCGCCCAGAAGATCTGCGGGGCGACCTTCGCCGGATCGACGTCCGGCAGGACGATCGCCGGATCGTTTCCGCCGAGTTCGAGAGTGACCCGCTTGAGGGTGCCGGCCGCGGACCGCATCACATGCTTGCCCGTTTCGGTGCTGCCGGTGAACGCGATCTTCGCGATGCCCGGGTGCGCCGTCATCCACTTGCCGAGTTCGTCGTCACCGCTGACCGCGCTCAATACACCTGCGGGAAGGAGGTCCTGCACCAGCTCGATGAGCTTGAGGTCGCACAGCGGAGTGAAAGGGGACGGCTTGACGATGATGGTGTTGCCAGCCACCAGCGCGGGTGCGATCTTCCAGACCGCCAGCAGGATCGGGAAGTTCCACGGCACGATGGCGCCGACGACCCCGAGCGGCGTGTGCCGGCTGATCACCCTGCGCTCGGCAGTGTCCTCGAGAACCTCTTCGGGCAGGGACTGCTTGGCGATCTCCCGGAACCACGCGACCGACCCGTAGACCTCCCATTCAGCCATCGCACGCGGCTTGCCCTGCTCGGCGGTCAACAATGCCAGGAACTCTTCGGCGTGGGCTTCGAGCCGATCGCCGATCGCCGCGACGATGGCCTGGCGTTCGGCGAGCGGTGTCGCCGACCAGCAAGTAAACGCGGTCTGAGCGGCCGCGACGGCCTCGTCTAGTTGATCAGAGGTCGCAACAGGAACTTCGGCGATCGTCTCGGTGGTCGCCGGGTTGTACACCGGCGCCGTGGCCTGTGCGGTCACAGTCCGCCCACCGATCGTCATCGGGAACTCTGCAGGGAGGACAAGGGAAGGTGCTTCGGTAGACAACATTCATCTCCTTCAGGTGCGCAGCTCCACCGGTGGTGAGACTGCATCGACGAGGTGCCGCCCGAGCGGGCACATACGTCCCGTCCTGGCCTCGAGCGAGACGAGGGTTTGCATCTTCAACAGCGAGGTGGGGTGGCGACTACAAGTTCTACTGTCCGAGCGTGATGGGGGCGTCATCCTCGAGGGAGCAAACCGGGGCAGCCTTCTATCCCTCAGGGAATAGCCGCTCGCCGGGAACCGGAGCATTGTCACTGGTAAATCGCTCGATTCTTCGACGATCCAGAAGCTGGTCAAGCGCATGAAAACCTGCATTCGAGTCACACCGGATGAGCTGTCCACTGACACCCATCCTCACCGCACGAACGACCACCGCCCGCGAGCAACACCGAGGCACTCGACCGCGGCGACCGCAGCATGGCAAATCGCACCACTATCCCTTCCCGACGAACTGGCGATGGCCGGGTTCGACGACGCCGAAGAGATCGGACGAGGTGGCTTCGGAGCCGTTTACCGCTGCGCCCAAGCAGCCCTGGAGCGGACCGTCGCCGTCAAAGTCATGACCTCAGATCTCGAGCCGTCGAATCTCGGACGATTCCTTCGCGAACAGCGCGCGATGGGCCGACTATCAGGCCACCCGAACATTGTCAGCGTCTTCCAATGCGGGAGCACGGCATCCGACTTGCCATACATAGCAATGCAATTCCATCGCCGCGGGTCTCTCGAGAATCGGATTCATCAACAGGGCCCGCTTACCTGGAACGACGCGCTACGCCTCGGGGTGCGCATCTCCGGCGCCCTGTCCGCCGCCCACAGCGCCGGCATCCTTCATCGCGACGTCAAGCCCGCGAACATACTGCTCACCGACTACGGCGAACCGCAGCTCGCGGACTTCGGTATCGCCCACATCGCTGGTGGTTTCGAGACCGCCCAACACGCCGTCACCGGCACGCTCGCCTACACCGCCCCGGAGATAYTGCAAGGTGCTTGCCCGACTGCCGCCGCGGACGTCTATGCACTCGCATCGACAATGTTCTGCGCCATGACCGGCCACGCCGCATACGAGCGACACGCCAACGAACCGATTGTCGCCCACTACCTCCGAGTGACGACCCAACCGATTCCCGACCTCCGACACCTCGGAGTTCCCGACAATGTCTGCGCCGAGATTGAACGAGCCATGTCAACAAAACCCGAGGACCGTCCCTCCACAGCCGCAGAGTTCGGAAACCGTCTTCGGCGAATGCAACGCCTTAACGGTTGCCCGGTGGACGAGATGGCCCTGATCACTCATCGCGAACCTCACCCGACCACTGAGTCAGCACGCCCACCCCTGCCGGACACCGCGGGCGAAGCCATCCACTCCCAACCGGAACCGGCTCTCACCGTCGTGCCCACTGCTACGGGCCAAGGCCTGAGTACCTCCCCCAGGGTCCGAGGCAATCTGCCCGCAGACCTGACCACCTTCGTCGGACGCCGCCACGAAGTAGCAACCACCAAAAGCCTACTGGCCGAGTCGCGCCTCGTGACACTGATCGGGACCGGAGGAGTCGGAAAGACCCGGCTCGCGACCAAGGTGGCCGCCGAATCACATCGCGCATTCGGAGACGGTGTGTGGCTGATCGAACTCAGCGAGCTGACCGACAGCCACTTCCTCGTCGACACTGTTGCCTACACGCTCGGGATCCAAGAACAACCCGACAAACACCGCCTTCACGGGCTCATCGAGTACCTCCGGTCACGCCAATGCATGCTTGTCCTCGACAATTGTGAGCACCTCATCGAAGCCACCGCCGCCTTCACCGAGACCCTCCTCAAGTCCTGCCCCGAGCTACGAATCCTTGCTACCAGCCGCGAACCACTGGGCCTCGGCGGTGAAACACTCCATCGGGTACAACCCTTGGCCACCCCAGACTCGCGAAGAACACGATCGATGCAGGCGATGAGCCAATACGACGCCGTGACATTGTTCCTCGCCCGCGCCACCACCGCACTCCCCGAATTTGAACTCACAGAGGATAACTGGAAGCAGGTAGCTCGCATCTGCAAACAGCTCGACGGACTACCACTCGCGATCGAGCTGGCCGCGGTCCGCCTACGCGCGATCTCGATCGACCAGATCTATGACAAACTCACCGACCGCTACAAACTGCTCTCACGAGGTCGGCGGGGCGCACCGACCCGCCAGCAATCCCTGCGGCTGTGCATCGACTGGAGTCACGACCTCTGCACACCCCAGGAGCGCACGCTCTGGTCACGACTATCGGTTTTTGCCGGCAGTTTTGAATTGGATGCAGCCGAAGCTATCTGCGCCGATGGTCTGGCCACCCACTACGTCCTGGATATCATCGCGTCGTTGGTCGACAAGTCGATTCTGCTTCGAGAGGAGGAGGGACTCACGGTCCGCTACCGCATGCTCGAAACTTTGCGCGAGTACGGCCGCGAGAAACTGCACGGCGCCGAAGACATCATGACGCAGAGGCGCCGCCACAGCGATTGGTACCGGCAGATGGCCCGTGAGGCAGAAGCCGAGTGGGTGAGTGCACACCAGCTGACGTGGATCCTTCGATTGGATCGCGAGCAACCGAATCTTCGGGACGCACTACAGTTCCGCATCGCACAGCGGGAACCGGATTCGATTGACTTCGCCGCCGCCCTGTATCCCTTTTGGTTTTCTCGCGGTCTTCTCAGCGAAGGGCGACGATGGCTCGACAGCGCATTGCCTACAGATGACGGTACACATCCGGTGGACACTGTGAGGGCACTGTGCGCTCAGAGCGTGCTCGCCGGTCGCCAAGGCGACCTCTCCGCTGGAGAGCAACTACTTACCGTAGCCGGCACTGCGACCACCCAAGTCGACGACTTAGTGGCACAGGCACATCTGCACCACGCCGAAGGCATGCACTCGCTGTACTCCGGCAGCCTACAGATAGCTGCAACGTCTTTTACCGCGGCTCTCGAGGTCCTCGATACCCACCCCATGCCCTTCCTGCGGATCTCCACACTCCAAGGACTCGGACTCGCCAGCGGACTCCTCGGCGACACCGAACAAGCGATCGCCCGCAACGAGGAAGCCCTCACCCTCAGCGCCGACCTGGGAGAATCGGTCTACCGCGCCCGATCCTTCTGGGTTCTGGGTCTGCAGGTCTGGCAACTCGGCAACCGTGACCGAGCGACGGGGCTCCTCGGTCAGGGACTCCGGATGGCGCGGACCGTCGACGATCCGCTCAGTACAGCCTGGTGTCTGGAGGCACTGGCATGGATCGCTGCCAAGAACGATCAAGCGGAGCACGCCGCGCAGTTGATGGGCGCCGCCGAAGGACTCTGGGAGAGCGTCGGCAGCGCACCAGTTCACATACCGGGCTTACATGTGTATCACGAAGAATGCGCCAACCAGGCGCGTAACACTCTGAGCAGCAGGTGCTTCAACGACACCTATCAGGCCGGACGGAAGATGACGCTCGAGGAGGCGGTGGCCTTCGCCCTTGACGAGGACGCGCCGCTTCCTCCGGCGCACGCCGATTCGGACAACTGCCACCTGACCAAACGCGAACACCAAGTCTCAGAGCTCGTATCAGAAGGCCTGACCAACAGAGCAATCGCGGCCAGGCTGGTCATCGCCAACCGAACAGCCCAGGGGCACGTCGAACACATCCTCACGAAACTGGGCTTCACCTCACGCGCCCAGATCGCAGCGTGGGTGGTCGCACACAAACAGTGATCCCACATGTGGCGCAGTCCTCATCCTCAGCAGAGGAAAAGACGGTTTCAGGCTATCTCCCAACGTAATGCGGTCAGACAGTCCGCGGTCCTATCGTCTGTCCCAGCGGGTACGCCGGTGGAGACCTAGGCACGCACACAGCTCAGGACATTGACGCTGGCGGCGGGGTAAGAGGAGTGGAAATGACGAACAGGCCAGAGGAGCATCACGCGAGCACTCGTGAAGATGACTTCATGGTGCAATTCTTCCGACGTTGGTCCGCGTTCGGCGGAGGACCCGCGGAAGACATCATGGTCAACTTCGGAATCTCCAAACACGAGTACGAAGATCGCCTCTACGACCTCGCCTGCAGCAATCGAATTCGCAGGTATCCCAGTGAAGTGAAAGACCTTATCCTCACATTCTGTTCGTCGCGCCGGTTCCGACGACATCGAGGCGCCCACCAAAGACTGCTGCTCGTTTCCGCCTCATCCGACACATCTAACGAAACGTCCGCGCCACTGCCCACCCCGTAGGAATCTCAACCTGCCAACCCTATTCCTCTATGCCTTCATTGCGACGCTCAGTCTCATTCGCCCCGCCGCTTGGCACGCATCCCAGAAGACGTCGTCCGCGACCGTGCCACCGCCCACGCGCCACGAACCGCCGCCACTGTCCATATCAAAGGTCTGCCAGAACCTTTGACGAGAACCTTGGGTCGCAACATTTGGATGAAACGCGATCGAACCTCGATCTACCGCCCGCCCACGCCGGGGTTCGGAAGGACCGGCAGATCATCAGCCCCGCGCTTCGCAGCGGCACGCGCAGCCTTCAACTGGAGATAGAAGAAGTTACGCGAATTGCCGTCCAGGTTGAGCGGAACGTCCAAGCCTGCAATCAACCGATCCTCAAGTTCCCACGGCTCCTCATGCGCGATCCACGAGATGAGGGCGTTCTCGGCCATCCACTTCGACAGCAGCGTCTCCCCTGTGTGGAAGGTATACCGCCTACCCGAGCCGACACGGCGCAACTCGATCCCGACCTCATCCGCGACCAGGCAACCGAGCGTGAGGCGGAGTGTCGACCCGGCAGCGTTACCGGTGTAGTGGGTCTTGATTCGCTTCCGGATGTTCTGCCTACTAGGAGCCTTGCCGTTGGTCGGCGGCTTGCTCGGACTGATGCGTGAGCCCGTCCCGCTTCGCGCACCCCGAGGTGTCGATCTCGGCCGGCAATTTCCGGAACCACCAGCCGTAGACACCAGCAGTCGCTGGAACGGGGCACGGCCTGGCGAGTACCTGCTCACGGGTGTGCGCTGAGGCAGCGAGGTAGAGCGCAGATTCATCCTGCGGGTCAACGATCGGACTCATGCGGAGGATGTTGTCACAGGGCGGCGACAGCGATCTACGGAACCGTCCACACCCCGGCGCCCGGCAGCAACGTGAAGCTCGGAGTCCCGGGAATCCCGACTGAGGCGACGAGCACTCCCGGACCTGTCCGTACATACCCCCGATTCAGCATGCTTCGAGGTGCCACCTGCGTTATGCCGGTCGCCCCCGTCGAAAGGTTTCGCCACTGGATACTACAGAAGCAATAGTTGGCGTCATCGCTTACAAATCGCGTCATCCCCGGTTTTTCAAAGTCGGTCTGCGCGATGACCCATCCACCGACGGCCGACGACAACATGTAGGGCGGAGCAGCCGTAACACCATATGTCGGAAGAAAGAACTGCACGTCGGTTGGTGCAGCGTGAGCAGTTGACGTCACGGACAACGCGATACCGAAGGACGCGAGGACTGCGCTGGAAGCGGCGGCGATGCCGCGCACGACACACGATGTACGCACTGCCAGCGCCATGTTGCCCCCTTCACGTCAGAGAGACGGACGATCCCTGTAGTAAGTGTCACAAAGACGCAGCGATCGGAAATGTCATTCGGGTGGACGACAGCAGCGACGTGCGACGGACGCAGCGGTATCCGGATGGGAGGCGGACTCGCGGCGGACGCCGCCGTAGGTTGCAGTTCGGATGCTGAACAGGGTCAGCAACCCGATGAGGCACGATCCTCCGAGAAAGTATGCCGGCGACAAGGCGCTGCCGGTCCGGTCGATCAGCCAGGTGGCGATGTACGCGGCCGTTCCGCCGGTCGCGATCGTCGCCAGGTTGAAGCCCAGAGCGACGCCGGTGAGCCTGACGCGAGAGTTGAACAGCGACGGGAACAGTGGTGCCGTGGCGACCTGGATGAGCGGGGTGCCGAGCGCAAAGACGAAGAAGGCCACGCCCGCGACGACCAGCCCGTGACCGCCCATCAGGGACATGGCCGGGTAAGCAAGGATGCCGGATCCGATCAGTCCGGCTGCCGCGACCGGGACGCTGCCGAATCTGTCGACGAGTAGACCGGCGACCGGCATCAACAGCGCGATCAGCACGATGATGAGCGCGGTCGTCCAGGTGACCGCGGTCCGATCGAATCCGCCTTGGCGGACCAGGTGGATGCCGATGTAGGTGAGCACCATGTAGCCGGTGGCGTTCTGTGCCACGCCGAGCCCGAACACCTGCAGAACCTGCTTGGGGTGTGTGCGGATGAGTTCGGCGAACGGTGACTTCGCCAGGTCGTCCGTGGCCGCGGCATTCTCGAACTGTGCGGTGTCGTCGATGCGGGTCCGGGTCCACAGGCAGAAGAGCAGGAGGGGGACGCCCAGCAGGAACGGGATCCGCCAGCCCCAGCTGGTCATCTGCGGTTCAGTGGTGAGCGCTGACACGGTCCCGACCGCAATCGCGGCGAGCGCGAAGCCACCGTTGCTGCCGAGTGCGACGAACGAGGCGCCGAGGCCCTTACGTTTTTCCCCGACGGTCTCATAGACGTAGGTCAATGCTCCGCCGAGTTCACCGCCTGCGGAGAAGCCCTGCACCAGACGCGCGAGGACCAGCAGGATCGGCGCGACGATGCCCGCGGACGCGTACGTCGGCAGGAATGCCATGAGGAGGCTGCCGACCCCCATCAGCAGTACGGACACCAGCAGGGCGCGCTTGCGTCCGTGCCGGTCGCCGAGGCGGCCGAAGAAAATGCCGCCGATGGGGCGCATGAGGTAGGCCGACGCGAATACGGCGAGGCTGGCGAGCAATGCRGCGGTGGGATCGTTGCCGGGGAAGAACAGTGGACTGACGACCACGGCCAGGTAGGCGTAGACGGTGAGGTCGTAGTACTCAACGATGGTGCCGACAGCTGCGGCGAGAACGCCGCGGCGCCTGGTTTGCTCGAGGGTCGGGGTGCGCGAGGTGGAATTCGTGTGGGTCGCCACGAACGTCTCATTTCTGTGCGGAGAGTGAACCGAAGGTGCGCTCACCACAGGTGGGGTGAGTCAGATCCTGCGAGCGCCTCCACACCATAACCGCGCATCCGCTAACCCTGTACATGTTTACGAAAATTGACGGAAGCAGTCCGCTAGAGCTGCCAGCGCACGGGTTCGGAGATGATGTGCGCAAGGCGCTTACGGTAGTACTTCGCGGTGTCATGGACGAAGGCCTCCATTGCCTCTCCCGCGGCGGACGCATTTCGCGAGCGCATGGCATTGAGGACGAGTTGCTGCGCTTCGACGGCGGCGGTGCGGGTGATCTCGGGATGCCGCGAGGGTTCCGCGTCGCGCACCAGGAGCAGCAGTGTTTCCATGAGGATCCGCAGCACCGGGTTTCCGGACGCGGTGTAGATGGTGGTGTGGAACAGTGCATTCTTCTCGATGAAGTTGTCGTAGTCGTCGGGCTGTGTCCGCATACTGTCGAGCGCTGCCTGCAATTCGTCCAGCTGGCCGTTCGTGATTCGAGGAGTTGCCTGTTGCGCGACGACCGGTTCCAGGGTCAGTCGGGTGTCGATGACGTCGCTGAGATTTGCACCCTCGAGCTGCAGGAACAGTTTCATGGTGTTGCCCAGTGATTCGAACTGCGGCCGGCACGCGACCGGGCCGCCGCCGACACCGGCCCGAATGGTGACCAGACCCCGGCTCTCGAGCAGGCGGAGGGCTTCGCGCACTGTCGTGCGCGCCACGCCGTACTCGGCGACCATTTCCTTCTCGGTCTGCAGCCGGTCACCGGCCTCGATGCCGCCCCCGAGGATCTCGTCCGCTATCCGGTTCGCGATGCGCTCGGACATTTTCGGGGCCCTGCCCGTTGCGCGATGGGCATCGTCCTTCGTCATTGCGTCCCCGGTGTACTCGTCGACAGTTCGGTGCATAGCCGCCATGCGTACAAACCCTACCCAGACCGAAGCGTGAATCGACAAACTCTGTACATATTTAGCGAAAGTGGCTAGCGTGACACCAGTCAACCCGTGGCACCCACTCAACATCCGAACGCAGTGATTTCCCGGAGGTAAAGATGTGGCCGACGCGCCCACCGACGCCCGACCTTGTCCGTTCCTACCGAGAGTCAGGGCACTGGCGTGATCAGCCGACCGGGCACTACTTGACACGCGCTGCGTCGCTGTTCCCCGATGCCGTGGCCGTGATCGACGGCGACACACGCCTGACCTTCGCCGACGTCGACCGCGACGCGACCACGCTCGCTGCGGCGCTGCATTCGGTCGGGATCGGTGCCGACGACGTGGTTTCGTTCCAGCTCCCCAATCGGGCCGAAGCGGTCATCATCTACCAGGCGATCATGAAGGTCGGCGCCGTCGCCAACCCCATAGTTCCGATCTACCGAGGGCGCGAGCTGCGGTTCATCCTCGGGCAGGCGCAGGCGTCGGCCGTCTTCATTCCCGCGACCTACCGAGGATTCGACTACGCCGCCATGTATGGCCAGCTGCTCGACGACTTGCCGCACGTGAAGAAGGTCGTCGTCCTCGGCGACCGTGACGAGCGCAGCACCGATGAGCGGATGACCACATGGAAGGAGCTGCTCGGCGGTGCCCCGACTGAAGCCGCGAAGGTGGTTGCCGCACTGCAAGAGCCGGATCCGGATCAGGTCTGCGTGCTGCTGTACACCTCTGGGACGACCGCGGATCCGAAGGGCGCGCTGCACAGCCACAACACGCTCGTGTTCGAGAACCTCTCGATGATCGAGTTGTTCGGCCTCAACGAGAACGACGTCATCTTCAATCCCTCGCCGGTCACGCACGTGACCGGGGTGAACTGCGCCTTGACACTGCCGTTCCTACTCGGGGCGCCGGTCGTGCTGCACGATCAGTGGGATCCAGTCGCCGCACTCGACAAGATAGCCCGCGACGACGCCAGCTTCATGATCTTCTCCACACCGTTCCTGCAAGGGCTACTCGACGCCGCGGTCTCGGCGGGTCGCCCCACTCCGTCGATCAGGTACATCGTGTGCGGCGGCGCTGACATGCCGGACGAACTGACCCGCCGGGCCACCGATCGGCTCGGCACCGTCGTCCGAATGTACGGCGCCACCGAAGGACCGTCCGTCACAGCAGGCAATCGCTGGGACACAACGCAATTACGCACCCGAACCGACGGGCGAGTCCTCGCGCCCACCGAGGTGATCATCGTCGACCCCGCCGAGCGCCCCGTCGCGCCCGGCTCCGTCGGCGAAGTCCTGTGGCGCGGCCCCGACACCTTCCTCGGGTACCTCGACTCCTCACTCAACGCCGCGGCGTTCACCGAGGACGGCTTCTTCCGGTCCGGTGACCTCGCACGGTTCGACGAAACCGGCGCAATACACATCGAGGGCCGAATCAAGGACATCATCAACCGCTCCGGCGAGAAGATCAGCACTCACGAGGTGGAAAACCTGCTCAGTGAGCACCCCGCCATCAGCGAGGTCGCCGTCGTCGCCGGGCCGGACGCGACGACCGGTGAGCGGGGCTGCGCCTTCGTCGTCACACACCACGCACAGGACCTCACTCTCGAAGACGTCCACGAGTTCCTGACCGGACGCGAGGTCGCCAAGCAAAAAATCCCCGAGAGCGTCTTCGTGGTGGACGTACTACCCAAGACCGCGAGCGGCAAGATCCAGAAGTTCGCGCTCCGCGACTGGACCCGTAACCGCACCAACCTCCCGCCGCAGATGGTCGGCGTCAGCCTTCATGCGACGCATGAGAAGTGAGAACCACATGACCGAGCACATTCTCATCTCCCAACCCGAACCAGGGATCGCCCTGGTCGAACTCGCCCGCGGCAAGGTCAATGCAATCGACCACCGAATGTACGGCGAACTCGCCGAGACCTTCGACCGGCTATCGGACGATCCCACAGTCAACGTCGCCGTGCTCACAGGACGCGGTCACGTGTTCTGCGCGGGCAACGACCTCAACGACTTCCGCACCATGGACACGACGAGCGGTGAACTGCAGATGCGCAACGTCCGCCGCGCGATGTTCAACCTCATCGACTGCTCGATCCCCGTCATTGCCGCCGTCAACGGGCCGGCACTAGGCAGCGGACTTGGCCTGACCGCATCGTGCGACCTCGTGGTGACGTCGGAAAAGGCGACGTTCGGGCTGCCGGAAATGAACGTCGGGGTACTGGGCGGCGGCCGCTTCACCGCCCGCATGCTGCCGCAGCAAGCAATGCGCCGGCTGTTCTTCACCGCAGAAGCCGTCGACGCACACACCCTCGAGCGGTGGGGCGCGCCGATCGAGGTAGTCCCCCACGACACGCTCATGAACACCGCACTCACCCGCGCACGGTCCATCGCCTCGAAGAGCCGTTACGCACTGACCCTGGCGAAGCAATCGTTGAACGGCTGCGAGGGTATGGACCTCAAGCGCGGCTACGAACTCGAACAGACCTTCACCGTCCGGCTGTCCGAGCATCCGGACTCCAAGACTGCGGTCGAGGCACGAATGGCCGCATTGACGAACGGCAAGAACCCATGAGTACCGCAACGCGCGAATTGGCAACACCGGAAGACCTGGACGCGTTCGGCGAGCGCGCCACCGCGTGGCTGTCCCAGCGGCTGGACCGGCATCTGCCGGCCACCGACACCGACCTGCCAGGAAACGACGCGGAGCAGTCCTACGCCATCTTCCACAACCGCACAGAGGCCGAAGAGCGCGAACTACTCGTCCGCGGCAAGGCCTGGCAATCCGCACGCGTCGATGCCGGATTCGGCGCGATCACCTGGTGCCCCGAATGGGGCGGACCGGGCCTGACCGCCTCCCACGAACGGATCTACGTCGAGCTCGAACGTCAGTTCCGCGCCCCGGAGCGGCACGAAACCATCCTCGTGACTGTGGAGCTGATCGCACCGACCATCCATCTGCTCGGCACCGAGGAACAAAAACAACGATTCGTGCAACCGTTCCTGCGTGCCGACGAACTGTGCTGCCAACTATTCTCCGAACCCGGCGCCGGCTCCGACCTGGCCGCGCTCACGACCCGCTCAGTTCGCACCGACACCGGCTGGAAGATCACCGGTCAGAAGGTGTGGAGTTCGGGCGCACAATTCGCCGAATGGGGACTACTCATCGCACGGAGCGACCCCGCCGCACCCAAGCACCGCGGAATGACGGCGTTCCTGGTGCCGATGGACGCCCCAGGAGTCGAAACCCGCCCCATCCGCCAGATGTCCGGCGGTTCCACCTTCAACGAGGTATTCCTCACCGACGTCGAACTGCCTGACTCGCTGCGTCTCGGCGAGGTCGGCGACGGTTGGAACGTCGCATTGACCACCCTCGGATTCGAACGCAGCTCCAGCGGCGGAATCGTCTCCGCCGGCGGCAGCGCAGCCGACCTGATCAGGCTCGCCAGGCAACTTGGCATCACCGACGACCCCCACGTGCGTCAGACACTCGCCCAAGTCGTCGTCTATGAACGCGCCACCGCAATGTTCAACGCCCGGCAGGCCGAGCGCGAACTCGCCGGCCATGTCCCCGGAGTCGAAGGCTCGATCGCCAAGCTCGTGTGGACGCAAAATCTAAAACGCATCGGTGACGCCGCAGCCCGATTCCTCGGACCCCGCATCCTCGCCGACACGGGCACCCAGAACACCTATGCCTGGACCGAGCATCTCCTAGGCGCCCCGGGCTACCGCATCGCCGGCGGGTCCGACGAGATCCAGCGAAACATTATCGGCGAACGCGGCCTCGGGCTGCCCAAAGAACCGCGCTAGGAGCAAACATGGCCCTCGAATTGACCCATGAACAAGAACAACTTCGCGACAGCGTCCGCGCTTACCTCACGAAGAACGCTGATACGAAACACGTACCGTGGGAAGGGCTCATCGGCCTGGGCTTGACCGAGATCCCCTTCCCCGAGCGCTTCAGTGGAGCCGGTTGCACCCTCAAAGACACCTCGGTCGTGATGCACGAACTCGGCCGCACCATCTCCGACGCCCCCTACTTCTCGTCCGTGTGCCTTGCCGGCCTCACCCTCTCGGAATGCGCCTCGGACGTGGGCCGCGCCGCACATCTGCCCGCCATCGCAACAGGCAAACGCACCGCCACGCTGGTCGCCGGGTACCCCTACTTCGACACCCCGATTACCGCCACTGCAACCGGTGACAGCGGGATGATTCTCCGGGGCACGGAAGATTTCGTGGTAAACGGCGACAGCGCAGATCTTCTCGTCGTTGTCGCACGCGGAGAGAAAGGCCTCGAGCTGGCCGTCATCGACGGCGACGCTCCCGGCGTCGTGCGTACCCCACTAGAGTCCCTGGACACCACCCGCCCACTGACCCGGATCGAGTTCTTCGACGCCCACGCACAGACGGTCGGCGACGCGAACCTAGATGCGACGCTGCCACGCGCCCAGGCGTCAGCCCTCGTAGCACTGGCGTCCGAACAGGTCGGCGCCGCCGAGGCGTGCCTGGAAATGTCGGTCGAGTACGCCAAGACCCGGGAGCAGTTCGGCCGACCGATAGGCTCGTTCCAATCGATCAAGCACCGCCTCACCGACATGCTGGTGGCACTCGAATTGGCGCACGCGGCAGTGCTGGACGCTGCGAACTCCGACGAAAAGCCAACAAACGAACTAGCCACTGCAGCGAGCATCGCGCATCTGCTGGCGTCCGAGGCCTTCACCTACGCCACCGAAGAATCCATCCAAATCCACGGCGGTATCGGATTCACCTGGGAACACCCCCTACACAGGTACTTTCGGCGAGCCAAGAGCGACACACTGCTATTCGGCAGCACCGAGACGCACCACGAGGTCATTGCCGCTTCGGTGATATAGGTGTTGTTCGGGGAGTCGGTTCCTTCCAACCGGATTAGCCTGCCGGAATGATTGCAGCCGATCATCACCAATGTCGGTAACGGACGCGCCCGCACACGCGAGATCGGATGGAGCGGCCCACTGTCCACCCTCAGGCTGGCAATCCGGCAGGAACGTCCTCCGCACCCATGCGTGGAGTTGGGATTGATCTGGCGGCAGAGCTGGTCCAAAATCCCCAGGAAACTCAACAAGGAGATCCGGCGGCGGACCGATGTCGTCGGGATTCTCCCCGACCGCTCGTCGGTCCACGACACGGAAAGTCGCCTTTCTCACGTGTCTGCCCGAGCGTTTCGCAACCGGTCCACGTCGGGTGCCCAGCTGCCGTGCGGTCGGCGGACCAGGGTTGGGCTTGGAGATCGGGAAGCAGACCGCGGGCACCCGCACCGACAGATGGCTTGAGCTACGTCCACTCGACAGTCCCGCGGAGCGATCACTTGGCCGCCGTCCGTTCTGCATCTGCCGACGACGACCGGCTCCTCGCTCACGCGTCACGGTCGCTGGCACGGTAGAGCCGCCAGAACCAGATCGCGCCGCCCACCAGGCCGATCAAACCCCGAACCGAACGACCCCACCGCCAGCAGTTCCGGAGGACCCCCGACTGCACCGCAAGCGGGCTGATCGACCAGGCGTTCGACGGCAACCATGAGCGTCCACCACGGCATGCCCCCCGGCCGGAAACGCCCGACACCAGCTCCGTGAAGGCAGCCCTGGTGCGCAGGTCACGCCTTGATTGAATACGGCCGCAGTGGGTATGCAGGCACTGCCCCCGCTCCAGGTCCCACACCTGGGCCGCCTCGCACCCGGTGTCGTTCGCCCCGACGATCACCTCACCCGCCCCGGCGACCGAGCCACGACGACACCCCGCCGCGACACAGCAGGATCGATCTCATGACCACACACGCGCATCTCACCACCGACCACGAGGAAATCCGTCAATGGACCCAAGCCCATCACGGCATCCCCGCCCGGGTCCCCCACACCACGGCCAACGACGTGCTCCGAATCGACCTGCACGGAGTCGACTCCGGACTCGAACACATCTCCTGGACGGAATGGTTCGCCGCCTTCGACCAGCAGGGCCTGGCCCTCAGCTATCCGGATCCGCACCTACAGGGCGGGATCAGCGCCTGGTTCGAACTCGTACCCCGAACCCGACCCCGCACCGCGGACGGCCCCCAGTGATCGCGCGCGCCACACCCCCGCCCCTTCCAGACAAACGACAGGAGTGATGAGTACCCGTCGCAGGGAGGCAGTCGTGAATGCGCCTGCCGGGTCGGTGGGGCCGTTGGCCGAACGGATCTCGGGATGCCGCCGACGAGATCTTCCGGGCCGCGTTCGCCGCCACAATCAAACTCCCGGCTCGCCGGGACGAACGTCGTCGCCACTGAGGCAGGGTCAGGTACTCGCGCATACCGGCCTCGTACAGATGCCAGGCCGCGCCGCCCCCGTGGTGCCGATGCCCTGGATTGCCGCCGTCGTGTCGGCCGGAGTCCAGCCACATGCTTTCACCACACCGATGCAGGCCTGGGCGACTCCGTAACCGCCGATCACATCGCCCAGCAGAAAACCGCTGGCACCGGGGCGTTCAGATACGACTCCCTCCCCCCAATCCCTTCCCGTCCTCCAATCTTCGCGACCCGAGGCGGAGTACCCATGACCTCACATAGAGCACCGCCCCGGCGCGACGCGCTGCAGGGACGGGTGGGCGCGATGCACCATGGGCGCCGGCTCGGGCCTCCGGACATCTCGCCCGCAGCTGTGATCGCCTGCGACACGGAAAACAATGAGCGAACGGCTCACTTCTCGGACCGTGGCCCCCGCTCGGCCACCTCGCGCACCGCCGCCGCGACCGCCGGCGCGACACCCGCATCGAACACGCTCGGCACGATGTACGTGGCATTGAGCTCGGACGGCGACACCCTGTCGGCGATCGCGCCAGCCGCGGCGATCAACATCTCGTCGGTGATATCGACCGCGTGCGCGTCGAGCAGACCACGAAACACCCCCGGGAAGGCGAGGACGTTGTTGATCTGGTTGGGRAARTCCGACCGACCGGTGGCCACCACGGTGGCATGCTCACCGGCGRCGACCGGATCGACCTCCGGGACCGGATTGGCCAGCGCGAACACGATCGACTCGTCGGCCATCGCCGCGATGTCATCGCCCGTGACAATGTTCGGCGCCGAGACCCCGATGAACACGTCCGCCCCGACCAACGCGTCCCGCAGTGATCCCGTCCGACCCTCGGGATTGGTGTGCTCGGCGATCCAGGTACGAAACTCGTCGGCGGTGTCGTCSGGKGAMASRATCCCCYKMCGCCCRCAGCCGATGACGTTCGTCGCACCTTGGGCGACGAGCAACCGGATGACAGCGTGCCCSGCGGCGCCGACGCCGGACACCACGATCCGAGCCCGGCCGAGCGACTTRCCGACCACSCGCAGCGCGTTGGTCARGGCGGCCAGGACCACGATCGCGGTCCCGTGCTGGTCGTCGTGGAACACCGGAATGTCGAGGATACCGCGGAGCCGAGCCTCGATCTCGAAACACCTTGGGGCGGAAATATCTTCAAGGTTTATCCCGCCGTACACCGGCGCGAGGGCCCGGACGATCTCGACGATGGCATCCGGGTCCTGGGTGTCCAGGCAGACCGGCCAGGCGTCGACACCGCCGAACCGTTTGAACAGTGCCGCCTTGCCCTCCATCACCGGGATCGACGCCGCGGCACCGATGTTRCCCAGACCCAGGACCGCGGAGCCGTCGGTGACCACGGCGACGGTATTGCGTTTGATCGTCAGGCGGCGCACATCCTCGGGGTGTTCAGCGATGGCGGTACACACCCGGGCGACGCCGGGGGTGTAGGCGCGGGAGAGGTCGTCGCGGTGTGTGAGCGGAACCGTGGGGACCACCTCGAGCTTGCCGCCCAAATGCAGAAGGAAGGTGCGGTCGCTGACCTTGCCGACGATCACCCCCGGAACCTCGGCGATCGCGGTAGAGATCTGGTCGGCGTGCGCGACGTCCGAGGCATCGCAGGTGAGGTCRATGACCATGTGGTCGGGATGGCTCTCGACGACATCGAGCGCCGTCATGGCACCTTTCACCGATGCGATCGCGGCCGCCARCGTCGACGTGGTGCCGGCGCCGACCGGTGCATGGACGCGGACGGTGATCGAATAACCGGGGCTGGGACTGGGCATGGGAACTCCTGATCGAGTGACGAGCAGCAGGTACCAGCAGGCGGCGTGTCCGATCGGCACGCACGCACCGGCGCTTCCGCCGCAACACCTTCAGTCTGCGCGGCCAGCACCGATCCGGACAAGGAGGACCACCGAACACCATCCTGCTCGGCGGGGATCGTTCCTCGGAGCACCCGCTCACCGGCAGGCGACCACCACGCAATCGCCGACCTGCATCCACGAACCCCGCAAGTTCGACCGGGAGGAAACGATGACCCACGTCGACGGGCTCCCGCGCGTGACCCACTGGGTTTTGTAGGGTCGAGGCCATGTATCCGGTGCCGAATCGACCACCCGATAACAAATTCCCCGCCGACGACCGGGGACTCGAGCTCACCGAGCGGCAACGTCGCGCCGTCGCGGTCACGTCCACCCAGATCGCCGACGAGGTGCGGGTCGATACCGCCCTGTTGGCCGGACGGGAGATCGACAGTGCGGGCATCGGGTCGGTGCTGCGAACCGCCGCCGTGCACCTGGACGTGCGGCAGCCGTGGCGGCGACGCCTGGCGCAGGCATTCGACGACCTCGCGGCCGATGTCGCCGCCGGCGGAACCGACCTGCACCGGGGAACAGATGGCGCTGCACATTGTCGTCGTCACCGCGGCCGGCCGGCGCCTCGACGACGACTTCGACGATCTCCTGCGCGACGTCCCGGCCCATCCCGATGACATCGACTGGATCAGTCCACTGGAGTTCCTGTTCGAGGACTACGACGTCCTGACCCTGTTCGACCCCGAGCCGCTACGCACGGGGTCAACCTCGACCCGGGGACTGGTGCGTTCCGTTCGAGGATCACCAGGCCCGCGATCCCCACCGCGGATACCGTCGCTGACGATAGCCCCCGTGGAGCGGACGGTCCGGTTTTCGGGGTCAGCGGTGCGGTGGTCGGCGCTCCGGTGTTCTGCTCAGAGGTCTTTGCACACGCTCCACGGCGCCGGCGGCCACCGGCCGGAATCTCTGCGCACGAAGGTGGGCCGTCTCGCCGCGATGGGCGCGGCCCTACTTCGGTGGTTCCGTACTCCTCGTTCCCTCGACCTCGAGCTCGGCGCCGTCGCGGGAGACCAACTGTCCTTCGTCGAGGAGAACCGCCCAGCGGCGCGGAAGAGCCCAAGTGCGCCCGTATGACCGGGTCACCGAGTCGATCATCTCGCCGTGATCTTCGACGATCACCCCGTTCTTCTGCGGCCATTGATCCTCGGCGATCGCCGGATCTAGCGAATGGTATGTCGTCACCCGAGCGCCCACCGACCACGCGGGCCGTATCGCGGTCTTCTTCTGGGGCTTCATCGGCCCATGGTTGCGCATCACACCGCCGACTGCCATTCGTTCCACCGTTCGACGGTGATTGGTTACCGCGAGTTAACCCCTCGCCCGGAAGCATGCCGCGGCGGAAGTATCCGCGGGTCCGGTCGGCGCTCCGGCGGCACCGGCATTGCTGCGTCCCCGGCGTTTCGCCGGCACTGGTGGGCGCGGTGGCCCCCGAGGGGTCGTGCCGGGACTCGCTGGCGCGCGGTGCCTGCGCGGCCACCGCGGTCTGTGGGGACCTGTACGCGACTTCGCGGGTCTGCTCCGGATCGGCCGACAGACTCCCTTCTGGTCGATCGGCATTGGGGCGCCTACCTTTCCAGCCCAAACGGGCCGGCGGCGTCGGTCAGGTCGGTGGGGCTGTTTCTGACGACGTAGGCGGCGAGAGTCGCGGCCCCCACGGCGACCCAGAGGGCGTTGAATGCGAGCACCCGGTATGTCACCGCGCCGGCGGCCGCCCCCCACCGCGACCGCACCCCAGAGCCGCAGGTATCGAGCCCATCGGCGGGATCCCCGGCCGAACAGACGATCGGTCAGGGACCGAGCCGCCGCGGCGAGCAGGCCGCCGGTCTCGAGAAGTGTGGCTTCGGCGCCCATGGCCAGGGCGAGGGTGAATCCGATCAGGGGTGCGGTGGTGGTGACCGCATGGAGGGCGCCGGCTGCCGCGAGGAGAACCGCCGTGAGCAGCAGAACCCGCGGCACCCGCTGGCGTGGCCACATCCGGCCGACCACCGCGGCCAGTACGACACCGACGACGAACCCGGCAAGAATCGCCCCGGCCAGGCCCACGACGAACCACGAACTGCCGCCGAGGGCGACGCCGGTTCGGGTAGTGGTGGCATCGATCGAGGAGACGAAGAACCCGCCGAGGAGGACGAACCCGAAGGCGTCGACGAAACCGAGGTGCATCGCGACGATCGTCTCCACCGGTCGCCGTGACCCAGGTCGCGCTGTCATCTCTGCATCGGCTGTGCTCATCGGCTCTCTCACCACCGGCCAGTTGCCGGCATCGGACAGGGTAGGGATCGTTGACCAGCGCGGTCGGTCCGGTCCTCTCCCCTCGGTGGCGAGGCGCCTGCCGCGACCGTTTTACGGGCGCCCCGGGTTTCGGGATGCGGGGCCGGAAGGGGCTCTGCAGCGCGAATTCTAGCAAATTGCTAAGATTCGCAAGTAACGCAACCTGCCGGGATTGCAGGTTGCAGGCGAGGCAGCAGACCCGGCGCCGCGGCGACCGCGACACACACCTCGCCGCCGCTGGCTCGACCCGGACGACAGGAGGAGCCATGACCGCGAACTCGCGCCAACCGCTGTATCAGATGAAGGCGGACTTCTTCAAAACGTTGGGGCACCCGGCGCGCATCCGGGTCCTCGAGCTGCTCAGCGAACGCGAACACGCCGTCTCCGAGATGTTGCCCGAGGTGGGCATCGAGCCGGCGAACCTGTCCCAGCAGCTGTCGATCCTCCGACGCGCAGGCCTGGTCACCGCCCGCCGCGAAGGCCTGTCGGTGTCCTACGCGCTGACCTCCCCCCGCATCGCCGAGCTGCTACGCGTCGCGCGCGGGATCTTGACCGGGGTGGTCGCGGGGCAGGCCGAGGTACTCGAGGATGTGTCCGAACCTCCCGCCTTGGTGGGCGAGACCGGGGGCTGACGGGGGCCCACCACGGCAGAACCCCACACCGCAAGCACTAGTTGCAAATTTTCTAAAGTACATACATTGGTGTCATGAGCGGCGGAATTCGTCTCTCGGATCCGGAAAGAGAAGTGGGCGGTGACGAACAATCACGACGGTGGCGTCAGCGGGCCGCCCGACGGGCCCGGGATGGCGTTGACGGGAATCGCTGTCGCGGTGCTCGCCGTGTCCGCCACGCGCTCACCCAGCACGGGGGCGATGCGGACGCGGACCCCGTGGGCCGCGATGGAGGATTACGCGGCCCTCATCCGGGAGCAGACTCCGATGCGCGCGCTCTGCGTTCCGGTGACCACGGGCGACCCGCACGTGCTGACCGAGCGCATCCTGGGTCTCCCGAAAGGGGTGTCCGCGGTGTTCGTGGTCGGTATGGGGCACCGGGAGTCCGCGGCGGTGCAACGTGAGGTGACCGAGCGCGGCGGGCCCGTGATCCTCACCGAACTGGACGTGCTGACAGCGGCGGCGGCGGCCGCGACGATCACCACCCTGCGCCGACGCAGCGTCCCCCCACGCGCCGGCCGGGTCGTCATCACCGGCGCGTCGTGGGCGCCGCTGCTGGCACCGGTGTTGATCGCCTCGGGGGTCGGGGATCTGAGCAGCTGGCACGAGCGTGATGCCGAGGCGTTCCCGCTGCGCCGATTGATGGAACACAACGATGTCCTGATCGATCTCGCCGGCTGCGCCCCGGATGGTGCGGCGCCCGGGCGCACGGTGACGGTCCCCGCCGACGGCTTCGCCTACGGCGCGCTGGTGCTGCCCGGGCTGCTCGCCGCACTGTGTGGGCACGAGGTGCGGACCTTGTCTGTCGAGGTGATGTCCGCATGCGTGCGGGCGCTGGCGCTGATCACCCCCGCCGACCAGATGCTGCCGTCCGTCGATGACCGGCTGCTGGTGTCCGCCATCGCCCGCCACGTGAGCCGGGCCCTGGGCCATCCCGTCCCGTATCGCGATCACCATCGGTGATCGAACGCACGGCGCCAGCAAGCAGCACATTCTATCGAGTTCTTGTGAGGAGAACACCCGTGAGCACCCCCACCGCCGCCGCCCCGACTTCACATCCCGCGGTCGTGTCCTGGGTCGAAGACGTCGCCGACCTCACCGCACCGGATGAGGTGGTGTGGTGCGATGGCAGCGCCGGCGAGTGGGACCGGCTGACCACACAATTGGTGGACAAGGGCACCTTCGTGCGACTGGATCGCAAACCGAACTCCTTCTGGTGCGTCTCCGACCCCGACGACGTCGCCCGGGTCGAGGACCGCACCTTCATCTGTTCCCGGTTCCAGGCCGACGCGGGTCCGACGAACAACTGGATGGACCCGGTCGATATGAAGACGGTGATGACCGAGCACTTCCGCGGGGCGATGGCCGGGCGGACGATGTACGTCATCGCGTTCTGTATGGGCCCCCTCGATGCGGCCGAGCCGAAGTTCGGGGTCCAGATCACCGACTCGGAATACGTGGCGGTATCGATGCAGATCATGACCCGCTCCGGCGCCCCGGTCTGGGACAGGCTCATCGCGGGCACCGAGTTCGTCCGATGCCTGCATTCGGTCGGCGCCCCGCTGTACCCGGGGCAGGCCGACGTGCCGTGGCCGTGCGATCACACCAAATATATTTCCCACTTTCCGGAGGAGCGCACCATCTGGAGTTACGGCTCGGGTTACGGCGGCAACGCCCTGCTCGGCAAGAAGTGCTACTCGCTGCGGATCGCGTCGAAGATGGCGAAGGACGAGGGCTGGCTTGCCGAGCACATGCTGATCCTCAAACTCACCTCACCCGAGCAGCGAGTGCACTACGTCGCCGCGGCGTTCCCGTCGGCCTGCGGCAAGACCAACCTCGCGATGCTCGACCCCACCCTCGACGGATGGACGGCCGAAACGATCGGCGACGACATCGCCTGGCTGCGGTTCGGTGACGACGGCCGGCTCTATGCGGTCAACCCGGAGGCCGGGTTCTTCGGCGTCGCCCCCGGCACCGGCGTCCACACCAACCCGCACGCCATGGCCACCATCGCGCGGGGCAACTCGATCTTCACCAACGTCGCCCGCACCGACGACGGCGATATCTGGTGGGAAGGGCTGACCGACACGCCGCCGCCGCACCTGACGGACTGGAAACGACGGGACTGGACCCCGACCTCCGGGGAGCCTGCCGCGCACCCGAACTCCCGGTACTGCACCCCGATCGCCCAGTGCCCGACCGTCGCCCCCGAATGGAACGATCCGGCCGGGGTGCCGATCTCGGCGATCTTCTTCGGCGGCCGCCGCGCCACCACCATCCCACTGGTCACCGAATCGCGCAGCTGGCAGCACGGGGTGTTCCTGGCCTCGACCCTGTCGTCGGAAACCACGGCCGCCGCGGCCGGGCGGGTCGGCGTCGTGCGCCGCGACCCGATGGCGATGCTGCCATTCCTCGGCTACCACGTCGGGGACTACTTCCAGCACTGGCTCGACATCGGCACCCGGACGCACGCCGGGTTGTTGCCGAAGATCTTCTACGTCAACTGGTTCCGCCGCGGCGATGACGACGAATTTCTCTGGCCGGGCTTCGGGGAGAATTCCCGGATCCTCGAGTGGGCGCTGCGGCGGATCGAGGGCACCGCCGAAGCCGACGAGACCCCGATCGGCCTGGTGCCCACCCCGGGCGACCTCGACCTGACGGGCTTGAAGTTCGACCACGCCAAGATCGCCGCCGCGCTACGGGTAGACCCCACGGATTGGATCACCGAACTTCGGCTGATCGACGAGTGGTTCGCCACCATCGGCGGCAACAGACTGCCCGACGTCCTGCGCGAGGAACTCGCCGCCCTCCGGCAGCGCCTCGCCGCGGCCGCGTCCGGCTACGCCGCCACCATCGATCCCCGGCGCGACCCCGTGCTCAGGGGCGGGGAATCCCGGTGGGCGCAGCCCCGCTTCTGACGGCCGCCGCAACGGTGGAGCGCGTCACGGTCGTCGGGCGAGCGGGGTCGGCCCGAACGCGGGCCGGGTACGGGCGCAAACCGTTGTCCTGTGCCGGCGACGACCAGGCCGCCGCGCTCACATACCGGGCAGCGCTGATCACGGCACCGCAGGGCAGTGATCGAGGTTACCCGCCTCACTCAACTTTCCATGATGACTACTTGCTAACATTAGCAATTATAGAACAGATGGTCCGCTGGCCGTCACTACCGAGGAACGTCGATGACCGAACCAACCCGCACCGGCCCGGCCGACGCGGCCGAGAGCACCGTCGTGCGGGCGGTGCGGTCGGTGGCCGCGCTGCTGCCGCGCTGGGGTGAGTGGAAACCCGCGGCCGGTGCCCCGGGCGCGGACCTGCTCGCCGGGCTGATCGTCGCGCTGGTGGCCCTGCCGCTGGCGTTGGGGTTCGGCATCAGTTCCGGCCTCGGCGCCGCCGCCGGGCTGACCACCGCCGTCATCGCCGGGGCGGTGGCGGCCGTGTTCGGCGGGTCCCGGTTCCAGGTGTCGGGCCCGACCGGTGCGATGACCGTCGTGCTGGTGCCGATCGTCGGCCAGTACGGCCCGACCGGGGTCCTCGCGGTCGGGCTGATCGCCGGACTGGTGCTGGTCGTTCTGGCGTTCGCCGGTGTGGGCCGGGCCGTGCGCTATATGCCGGCGCCGGTGATCGAGGGGTTCACCGCCGGGATCGCCGTGGTGATCGCCCTGCAACAGTTTCCCGCCGCGCTGGGCATCACCGGCGCCGAGGGGGAGAAGGTGTGGCAGAGCGCCGCCGACGCCGTCCACCAGTTCGTGCAAGAGCCCTCCCTGCTGACCCCGGCGACCGCGCTGGCGGTGGCCGTGGTCATTCTCGTCGGCGGCCGCTACCTCCCGAGGGTCCCGTTCTCCCTGATCGCGGTCGCCGCCGCCACCCTGATCGCGCAACTCTTTCACCTCGACATCGCCCGGATCGGCGCCATTCCGGCCGGGTTCGCCGCGCCGACCCTGAGTTTTCTGCACGTTGGTGAGCTGACCTCGCTGATCGCCCCGGCACTCGCGGTCGCCGCGCTGGCGGCACTCGAGTCGCTGCTGTCGGCGACCGCCGCTGACTCGATGGCGGTGGGAGCCCGCCACAACCCGGACCGGGAACTGTTCGGGCAGGGGCTGGCGAACATCGCCGCCCCCCTGTTCGGTGGGGTGCCGGCCACCGGGGCGATCGCCCGCACCGCCGTGGGCGTCCGCTCCGGTGCCCGCACCCGGCTCGCCGCCCTCACCCACGCGGTGATCCTGGCGGCGATCGTGTATCTGGCGGCGGGGCTCGTCGCGCAGATTCCGCTCGCCGCCCTGGCGGGGGTGCTGCTGGCGACCACGGTGCGGATGGTCGAGACCGCGTCGATCCTGGCCATCACCCGGGCCACCCGCGCCGATGCGGTCGTGATGGTGGCCACCTTCCTGGTGACCGTCGTCTTCGACCTGGTCACCGCGGTCGCCGTCGGGGTCGGGTTCGCCGCCATCCTCGCGCTCCGCGCGGTCGCCAAGTCCGCCCGCATCGAACAGGTCCCGCTCGACACCGACGACCACCTCGCAGAGGAACACGACCTGCTCGGCGAGCACATCGTCGCGTACCGGATCGACGGCGCCCTGTTCTTCGCCGCCGCGCACCGGTTCCTGCTCGAACTCGCCGACGTCTCCGACGTGAAGGTGGTGATCCTGCGGATGTCGCGGATCACCACGATCGACGCCACCGGTGCGATCGTCCTCAAGGACGTCATCACCAAACTCGAGCACCGGCACATCACCGTCCTGATCTCCGGAGCCAAACCCGAACATCTCCGGCCGCTCGAGGCCCTCGGGGTGTTCACCACCACCGACAGCGAAGACCGCCACCTCTTCGACACCACCCCGCGCGCCATCGCCTACGCCCGCATGCTCGTCCTACCCGAACACCACTTCACCTCCACCACGAACGAGGACCGACCATGACCGAGAACACCGCACACAACACCACCCGCACACCCACCGCCACAACACCCGAACCCACTGCGCGGCAACGCCTCGGCTACGTCCTGGGCAGAACCCTGCCCACCCAGCTGCACCCCTGGGTCATCGCGGACACCACCGGCCCCGGCGCCACCCGCCGCTACGCCACCCGCTGCCTCATCCCGCTGATCCCTATCCTCGCCGGGCTCCTACTCATCCCCGGCCCCTGGATCATCCGCACCGGCATGGTGCTGCTGCTGTTCCTGCCGTTCGTGTACTTCCTTCTCGCCCTGAAGAACATCTACCTCCGCCACCGCCTGGTCAGCCACGGCCTCGACCCCCGCCGCCTCAACGCCACCAAACAACGCCGACTCGACCAGGAGCAGGCCTCCTACGAATCCCGCTACCGATCCGCCCCCTGATCCTGCAACACCCCGGTGCAGCCCAGAACCCGGGGTGACACCCGTTCACTACCAACCAATTAATTGCTAATATTCGTAAGTAGAGAAACTGGAAGTGACGRTGAACTGGGATGGGGTCATGCGCCTCCCGGATCGAGCAACGGGGAACCGGGGCTCGGCGAAACCACCCAGGCTGGGCCGGCGCGCATACGGTGGTGGCGCCCCATCCGTCCGGCAATGTGCCCGATCACCGGCCACGCCCGCGAGGAAGGATCGTCATGCCACATTTCCGATACGTCGGCACCCACGAAAGAATCCATCTCGGCGCCGCGACCCGGATGATCAACTACGGCGACATCGTCGCGGCCCGAACCAATCCCGACCCGCGCTACTTCGAGCTGGTGGAACCGGACCAGATCACGCAACGGTTGAGCCGCCGAACCGTGGGAGCGCCCGAACGCGAATAAGTCCGCACACATGCCCCTCGAGCCGATGGCTTCCGCGCATTCCCGTGCCCGACCCCCGTGCTCCCGGCGCGTCGACGTCGGAACCCACCCATTTCTCGCCGACATCGCCGACCGCAGAAACCAGCCACCAACCCCACAGAAGCCAGGACCCGATGACAACCCGCACCATCCACGCCACCGACCTGCAGTGGCACACACTCGCCCTCTGGATCCTCGAGTGGGAAGACGTCGACAACCCCGAACCGACCCTGAGCGAGTGGAGCACCGAACTCGCCGCCGCTGCCACTGGGATCGACCGCCGAATCAGCTGGAACCCCACCCAGAACACCGCCACCGCCCCCGAGGACGTCGACCTGCCCCAGATCGAACACACCCTCCGCGGCGCCGTACGCCGCCTCGCCCGCGGCTAACCCGCGCTTAACCCAGGGGCGAACAGACCGGCCCTCCCAGCGTGCCCCGTCGAGGCGACCCTGTGAGCGGCAACCCAGTCAGCACACTCGACGTCATTGGCGCGCCGCACCGTCGCACACCGTCTGGGGTGCGAACTCGTGTCGGCCATTCCCCGAAAGCGCTGCGAGCCAATACAAATACCCCGTTGGTGGTTACAGCCCGCGAGATAGGGCACCATCGCCGGCGAGAGCCGACCGGGTCCAGCACGGTTGCACCGATACGAGACCCGCCGCGCCGCGTCTGTTCCTGCATCAATACCCGCTACTGAGGTGACGGCGCCTACTGGTCACCTCCACCAATCCCGCCTGCGATGCGGGACAACGATGTCGTCGAAAGCCGTAGTGTCGTCGGCTTCCCACCGGCGACGGCCCTCCGCGAGGATGCGCGCGGTACGGCGACGCTCACGACGCAGATCACGAGCATGACCCTCACCGTCGTGGCACAGCGAACACGAGCAAATCCCGGTGCCCGTGTACGCGAAAACCCAGAAGCACTTCGTCGCCAGCAACCAGGCCCGACCTCCCTGAAACCGCTCAGGGAGGTCGCAGACGTCATGGCAGTCAACGTGCCACGGTTCAACAGAAAGTTTGCCACTACGAAGACGAACCCAAACAGGAGAATGTGCATCGGTACGGGACAAAGCGGTGCCTTCCAGCGCTCATGCGCCCCGGCCCGCTACCCCCGAATGAGGACGGACCGGGGCGGCGATAGGAGCACCGCATCCCTCGCCCGCCGAAGCGGGCGTCGCCATCCACMAGAACTCATACCGCCCATTCTGACACCCACCTACGACAGACCCAAGCAGGCCGCACCCACCCGCCATCGCGGCACAGCACCAGCAGCCTCCGCCTCAGGCTGCACCCAATCCATGCGGGGCATGCTGGGTGTTGTTGCGGCGCCGATGGGGATCATCGTCTCCGCGATCGCCCGTTCCCCATGTTCGCGTACCTGTGAACTGCCAACACGGCCAACGCCTTTCCGGCCGAAATCCGAGCTAACCCATACCACCCACCGCCGTCCCCGGCCCACAAGTGAACTGCATCGCGACCGCCACAGATCTGGTGCTCCATCGCCTCAGCCACGTCCGATCTCACGGTGATCGTTCGACACTGTTCAGCTCATCGAGAACCTCATCAACCGCGGTCGTCGGGATGCGGAAGTCTTCACCCTGCGACACGCGGAGACAGTCGCGTACGTGGGCGAGCATGGCGAGTTCACGCTCGAGGTCTGCTGCGGTTCGATCACCCACCGTCTCATCCTGCCCTGAAGTGGGCGGACATCAGCGCGAGCCGCTCGACACACACCAGAGGCACCGTCAGTGCGGCGCAGCATCCTGGTCACGGGGAGGGATGTGGCGTTCGAGCAACTCCGCTTCGATGGTGACCTCCACGGTGCCGAACAGGGGATCACCCTCCATGGCGGCACGGGCGACAGCCCAACCGAGACGTTCGATGAGGTCGACATACAGCGGATCCGTCATGTGCCAAGTCTGCTGTACACCCGCACCACCGCGCTCATCCGTGCGCGACGTGTCCAGCAGGGATGACACGCACTCTGCCGATCTCATCGGATCGAATACAAGACATGTGCCGGTGAAGTGACCTCCCCATGGACAGCTGCCAAGCCTTCCCATGGACAGCTGCCAGGCTGTCCTTCCTGCACGGCTGCGGCGCCGGCAACGTCCAGCCGGTACCCCGGCGTTCACTGGGTCCCCCGTCCTCCAACATGTCCGCACTTCCCGCGTATCCCGCATTACCCGTACAATAAGGCCGGAGGAGGTGCACCATGCCCGGGACACGACGACACACACCGCACACCACCCCCTATGTGCGGGCACCACGCCACCTCGCCGGTCGCCGCCACCGCGCCGGTGGCTGGAAGGTGACCGTCGCCGAGGACGGCGGCGCCCTCGCGTGGTCGCGGGTCACCGAACTCACCATCACCACCCCGGCACCGCGGTCACCGGCACGGGTCGTTCAGACCAAGGTGGAGGCACTCGAGATCGCCGCGCAGATCCTGCGGGAAGAGCAGTCCGCCCCGAACACCCCCGCTGATTCCTTGCCGGTGTCCGCGCCTGCCGGTCACCTCGCGAGCGTCCCCGACGACGAATGGGGGCCGGCACCGACCCCCGCGCAGACCGTCACGCTGGAGGAGGAGAACCTGCAGTTGCAGGTCGATCAACGGCGCGCGCAACTCGCCGCCTCCTTCACCCGCACCCAGGTCGCGGACATCCTCGGCGTCTCCCGGCAGACGGTGTCCGACATGGCCGCCGACGGACGGCTCATCGGACTCAAGGACGGGCGGGAATGGCGGTTCCCGACCTGGCAGTTCACCCCCGACCGGGCCGATCCCGTCCTGCCCGACCTCGACCGCCTCACCCGCGCATTCCCCGGCGGTGAAGTCAGCCTCTCGCGGTGGATGACCCGCCCCAACACCACCTTCGCCGGCCGCACCCCCGCCCAGGAAATGGCCCGCGACAGCGACCACGTCATCACCGTCGCGACCGGCCTGACCGCCGCCGGATGGTAAAGCCCCTCCCCGCCCCGGTCCGGCCACTGCCCTCGGCGGATCACCGCTGGACCTGGACACCCACCGACCCCACCAACGCGCCGTGGTTCCGGATCTACCACCGGGATCGGTTCACCCCGAACGGGATCACCTTCCGCCGATTCGGGCCACTGGCCCGCTTCGACCACCACACCCCCACCCCACCCGCCATGGACCCGAACGGGCGGGCGGTGCTGTACCTGGCTGTGGACCTCGCCACCAGCGCCTGCGAGGTGTTCGGTGAGGCCGGGGTCGCCGCCCTGTGCCCGCACTGGCGGATCACCCAGGTCCGCCCGGTCCGCGACATCGTCACCTATGACCTCACCACCCCCGGAGCAGCCCTGGCGATCGGGGCGCTGCCCGCCCTCGCCGCCGGCAACGAACACCGCGGCCTCACCCAACAATGGGCGAGGGCGATCTTCGAAGACCAACCTGCCGCAACGAAAGTCGACGGCATCCGCTACCGCACCGCCTACAACGACGACCACGCCCTCGCGCTCTGGGACTGCGACAATGCCATCACCRTCGCCCACGACCGCACCGGGCAACCGTTGGACCTCCCCCTGACCCACCCCCGCATCCACCCGCGGCTCCTCGCCGCCCTGATCCCCCGGCACATCACCGTCACCCACACCGACGAAACCCACTGCCCCAACTGCCAACGCGCAGCCGCACCCTAACCACGGGCGACGACGGCACCGGCAGCATCGCATCGCCACGATGGCGCACGCAGGACGCCAGGTTCGGTGAGTTCCGTGACCACCGCGATTGCGGCGCGAGACCGAGGTCGTCGCAGCTGCCCGCGTCGGCGCGATGTCGTGCCCCCCAGGGTGCCGATCTCGATGACATCGGTGGGTTGAGGGGTTGCTCCGGGTGTTGGGCGGCGTCGCATAGGAGACCCCCGAGAAATTCCTTGGCGGCGATGTCGAGAACCTGGCACCGGCTCCGTCCCTGCACTGAACGCGACCACAATGGTCCGCACCACCGAGGAGACACCATGGCCAAGTACCTGCTGCTCAAGCACTACCGCGGCGCCCCAACTCCGGTCAACGACGTTCCGATGGACCAGTGGAGCCCGGAGGAAATTTCCGCCCACATCCAGTACATGCAGGACTTCGCCGACCGCCTCGAATGCACCGGCGAGTTCGTCGACGGGCAAGCGCTCTCCCCCGACGGACTGTTCGTCCGCTACGACGGCGAAGGCCGCCCACCGGTCACCGACGGCCCCTTCCCCGAAACCAAGGACCTCATCGCCGGCTGGATGATCATCGACGTCCACACCCACCGGCGGGCGCTCGAGCTGGCCGGCGAGCTGTCGGCCGCCCCCGGAGCCGGCGGGAAACCCATCCACGAATGGCTCGAGGTACGCCCGTTCCTGACCGAACCGCCCACCATCACCGAATAACCCCTAAAGGCGAACGACGCACCCCGGCCCGCCACGACAAGGGGCTCACCGTTCCTCGGCCGGCGCGGAGACGACCTCGGCGGGCGGTCGAGGAAGCCGATGAGTCGGGCCGCGGTCACCCGGTGCCGGTACCTGCGGCCGGGGCCGGGACCCGGGTCAGCAACCGAGCCAACGCCACGGTGGCCGTCAGCACGGCGGCCACCACCTCGACGACGCACACGAACGTCGCAGGGACGGTGGAATACCCGAACAGCCCAGCCGCGCCCACACCCGCGGTAGTCGCCGCCAGCGCACCGACCGGCAGCAACACCGCCAGCATCCGCACGGTCCCCGCGCGCCGATCATCACCCGCCGATGCCAACACCCACCACACACCCAGCAGCGCGCACCCGTACGCCAGCACTCCGCTGCCGGCATAGACCACCAACACCGATGCCCACTCCACCGCGATGCCCACAGTGGCCGTGAACACGACATACAGCAACACCAGCATCGGCGACAACCCCACGGTGACACCAACCAGGGCCGCGGCGACGGTCCGGCCCAGCAGGAACGTGCGCCGACCGCGGCGTTCCTCCTCACTCGCCGTATCCCGCACCACCCGCCACCCGGACAGCCACAGCACCATCCCGCAACCGGCCCCGGCCACCGCGGCGCCGACGAGCACGATCGCCACCACAATCGACGGATCGGTCCACCCCGGCTGGAACGACGACGCCACCGTGTACGGCCGCGCGGGAATCGACGCGAACACCATCACCGCCACCAGCCCGACGACCACACCCACAACCCCGAAGATCCCGCTCTGTCTCCCCACCCACACATCGTGTCACCGACAGATGCTCAAATGGCGGCAACCGCGGCCACCGGTAGTTCCCCAGAGCGGGGATCGACGATCACCTCGTCAGTTGTCCGAGACGACCCGGCGACCCGTCATCGTGCGCGAAGTCCTCTATGTGCCGGCACCCGGTCACACCCACCGCGGCATACAAGTCTCCCGCCGCACCCGAAGAACCATGCACATCACGATCAGGGGTGCCCTGGACCGGAACACCTGTGCCCCATCAACTCCCGCGCCGGTCACGTCAGGTGCCGCCGGGATAACCTCAACCCAGAGCCGCCACAGCGGTGTCGAACAACCACTCAGCGCAGGACCCCGATGATCGGGATTCCCACAGGCTCATAGCCCTTCGCGCCAGGATGGCCATCAGTGCATGTCACAACTCACGCGACCGGAACCTGTTCCTGAGCGTCATGGAAGGCCCGCTCGAGTTCAGCCGGAATCCGGCCACGTAAGGACACCTCCAAACCCTCCCCGATCGCCCACCGGCGAATCTCCCTGGACGTCCTCCTCGCCGAAGTCTTACTCACCGAAGCACTCTGCACCGAAGCCTTCTCCGCAGGCGACTTCGCGGACGCCTTCGTCGCAGGGGCCTTGCTCGCCACCGTCTTCTTCACCGGACCCGTCGACGCGGACGTCTTGCTGACCGCTTTCGTCGCGGAAGCTTTCCTGGCCTTCGCAGTTTTTGTCCGAACCTTCGCTGCCTGAGAGTCGTGGAAGGCCCGCTCGATCTCAGCGGGAATCCTGCCGCGGAAGGACACAACGTGACCCTCTCGGATCGCCCACTGACGTATCTCCGTGGTCGTCGTCTTCGCTGGAGCCGTACTCACCGGCGCACTCTTCACTCGAGCCGTCGACGCGGATGTCTTGTTCGCGGCCGTCTTCGTCGCGGATTCCTTCCTTACCGGCGTCTTCTGTTCAGGCGCCTTCTTCTTGCGCTTCTGCTCCGCCGGAGCGGTGGTCGCCGCCTGCTTGACCGGAGCCGCCGCCTTCTTCGTAGCTGTCTTTTCTGCGGCCGTCTTCTTTACCGGCGCTGGTTCGACCTGAGCCTTCTTCGCGTGAGCGTCGTGGAAGGCCCGCTCGATCTCGGCCGAAATCCGGCCACGCAGGGACACCTCCAAATCCTCCCCGACCGCCCACTCACGAATCTCCCAGGACGACCGCTTCGCCGGAACCTTGCTCGCCGCACCCTTCGCCGGAGCCTTCGCAGTGATCTGCTTCTCCGCGGCCGCCTTCGCCGTGACCGGCGGCTTCTTTACGACGGTCTTCTTTACGGCCGTCTTCGTCGCGGCCGTCTTCTTCACGGAAGCCGGTTCGACCTGAGCCTTCTTTGCGTGAGCGGCATAGAAGGCTCGTTCGATCTCGGCCGAAATCCGGCCACGGGAGGACACCTCCAAACCCTCCCCGATCGCCCACTCACGAATTTCCCCGGACGACTTCTTCGCCGACGCCTTACTCACGACCGTCCTCGCCACTGGCGACTTCGTCGCGGCCGCCTTCTTCACCGAAGCGGTCTCCGTCTGAGCCTTCTTCGCGTGAGCGTCATGGAAGGCTTGCTCGATCTCGGCCGAAATCCGGCCACGGGAGGACACCTCCAAACCCTCCCCGACCGCCCACTTACGAATCTGCTTGGTCGTGTTCTTCGCCGAACCGTCAGAACCCTTCGGTGATACCGTCATGTGTCTCCTTCGTCGCCGGGCAATCGTCGAACGCACACAGTAACGGCAGGCGAGCACTCCCGGTAATCAAAAGGCTCACCCGTACCGCCAATTCACGTGCCCAACCCATCACCGATCTCGGCAGGCCGACACGATTCCTCCCGGAGTTCCCAACTCATTCCGCATCGAGTTTCACGCAGAACTAGAGCGAATCATCCTGGCGGTCAGTGCCGTTGGCGGGACACAGTGACGATGGGCGACTTCGAGATTTCCGCCTCAGAACCGACTGTAGCCGGTGGTGGACCGAGTCACTTTGATCCGAGTAATGTCGAGCCGTATCGATCAGGGAGAAACGCGTAAATGTGTGGGTCTCGGGGACGAGCCTGACGGATAGCCATCCAATTGCGAGCCAAATTCGCGGTGGCCAATCAGCCGTTCGGGAAGTCGGCCAACTCCCGATACTTCTCGAAGGCCGCTTCCTGGTAGCCGTTGTTGTACAAGATCTGCGACATCTGCTCGAAGAGCATGCCCGCMCGCTCCACGGCGTGAAAGACTTCTTCACCGAGCATCATGGCGTCTCCCACGCCGCGGACACCGACGAAGACGTCCCAGAGTTGCTGGCCGGGCTGTTGTCGTGGGCTGGGATGTTCTTGGTGAAAGCGGACTGCATTCTCCGATGCGAGTGTGGGGTCGAGGATCTGCCACCGGCCTATCTCGCCGAGAACGGGTGCGATCACTTGGTCGAGTGCGGACACATAGTCGGCGGCCTCACCCTCCGTGGCATAAATCTGGAATCCGAATTCGAGAACGTCGGCTTCGTCGAAGGGATCCGGCGGGTCCGGAGGTGTGTCCCACACCGTGCCTGCGTAGACGTCGGTGCCTCCTACGGTCCCGAGATCCGACGCAGTTGTCTCGACCAAGCACAGCATGGGGTGCCCATAGAGAGCCGCCAGGCGTGCCTGCCGTGCGCAGATCTCCAGGATCTTCCGGCCTGTGCGATGGTCGATCTGCAGCAGCACGTCGAAGTCCGCGATCGCGAGGACGGTGCCCGCCGTCGCAGGGTCGCTGCCGTAGCTGAAGGTCGCGACATCGCTGAGGACGTCGCCGAACGCATCGAGGTTCTTTCCGTAGTAGTCCGGGAACGACATCGATGCCGCGAACGCGGTGTGCATGTCCTCAACGCAGGCCCATTCCTGAGCGTCGACCTCATGCACCAGGTAGCCGAGGTCTGTGAGTCGCGTGCACGCGCTATCGAGCTGGAACCGAGCGGCGTACCGGAACACGAACCCTGTCTGCAGGAGCGTCCAGTCGAACCGTTGCCGCTGGTCATCGAACAGTTCCCGCTCAGTCGGATCGAACACCACGGTGCGCACCATCTATCGAGCGTATGCGTATCCGACTGCAACCGATCGATTCGGTGACCGGTCAGCGATCCCGATTGAGACGCACGAAGGGCAGTTGCTGCTCAACCGGCGCTGCCTCTGCGATAACGGATATGGGTGGCTAGCGGTGAGTGGAGCACCTCGACGGGCTCGAAGCCGAACGTCTCAACGCCATCGAACATGCGCTCGCCGCCGCCGAGTAGGACGGGTGCGATGTCGAGGGTGAGTTCATCGATCACGCCGGCATTGAGTGCCTGTCGGACTGTCGAAGCGCCACCGGCGATGTCCACACCCTTGCCGTCGGCCGCTTCGAGCGCCCGCGGGTAGGCGGCGTCGAACCCCTCGGTGACGAAGTGGAAGGTGGTCCCGCCCTCCATCTCGATCGGTTCGCGTGCGTGGTGAGTGAGCACGAAGACCGGGGCGTGGTAGGGCGGCTCGGATCCCCACCATCCGTCCCACGCCTCGTTCCACTCACCGCGGATCGGCCCGAACATGTTGCGACCCATGACGTAGGCGCCGCGAGGGCGCATGAGCCATCCATTGGCTGTCCTGTCGGCTTCGGTCGCGCGCGGGTCACCGATATGCCAGCCGTGCAGCTCGCCGCCGCGCTTGCCCAGCGGATTGTCCCGACTCTGCTCGGGTCCGGCGACGAAGCCGTCGAGCGAGATCGACATGTGGCAGGTGGTGTCGGACATCAGCATCTCCCAGGAAGCAGTTCGCGTGTGGTAGGCGTCACCGTAACAAGTGGTGGCGGGTCGCAAGTGCCATACACGGGACGGTGAGACCGAAAGCTGGACAGCCGCGCCCGGGGTGCGCGATCAACGCCGCCGTCGAGGTGATCGGCGACCGCTGGTCACTTCTCGTTCAGCGCGATCGGATGAATCGCCGCAGGATCAACGGCAGGCGTGCTGTGCCCGCTGCACCGCAAGGGGAACCACCGATCACATGTCCGACCGTCGGCGACGCTCGCCCGGAACGAGATCGCTGACCGGTCATTGATCAGATTTCTTCGCTCCCTTTCTGTATGAGCACGTCGGAGACCAGGTGCGCTGACTTCGCGGCCCAGGCCGCGCGGCGGGCAACGGAGCCCGAGCCGGACTGGTCCCTCAGTTGCCAGCTGCATTCGGCGGTGGCACGGAGTCTGCGGAAGTTCCAGGTGGGAGAGAGCGGCGACGGTGCCCACCTAGTCGTCAAGGCAGACGCCGCGGGTGACCCCGACTACGCAACCGCCCTGCGACTGTTCGTCGCCGAGGAACAACCAGGCGCGGATGCTGGCGGAGCTGCTGCGATCCGGCGGCGTCCCGACGATCGGCCGGCACTGCAGCTGCGTCGGCTGATGGGCTTGAGGCTCGAGCTCATGGTCCTGGCCGTCGCGGAGGTGGTCGCGCTGCGTTACTACCGTGCGCTCGCCGACGGCGGAAGAGACACGCTGCTGGTCGACGTGTGATGACGCGAGAGCAGATGGTTCGACGTTGTCGTCATCGCGACGGTTGTAGTCGGAACTGTGGTTGCCGGCCTGTTGAACGACCCTGGGACCGGTGAGCCCACTGCCAACGGCGCGTACGCCTACGTTTCCGAGCCCGCGCCGTACCCGACCGAAATACCGGGGTGCGATGTGGTCGAACCGCCCTCGGAACCCGTACGCGTCAACTTCGCGGAAGAGGTGGATCCGGCACCTGCCCATCGTCGGCGACGATGGCGAACGAGACGGAGGATGTGATGCCAGTTACTTTCGAGCGATTTCCTTCAGCAACGTCCGCCGTGTCGCTACGATCATGTGCACGCCCTACCGCCTCTTTCGAGAGGGCACGGGTAGAACATCCGGGGTTGCTCCCGGTCCCACCGATGTCGAGCCAAGGCATCACCGCACCGACACGCACTGTGGCCGTGGTGCCGAACCGATCACAGCCCCGGCCGGTCTGCCGCTGCCCGATCCTCCCGCGGCATCAGAAGTGGCACCGGTGTGTCGAGGAGTTCTGTCTCACAACCCTTTCGGACGGCCATGCGCTACACACCCAGTCTGACCCGGTTGCCCAAAGGTCCTGCCCAAACCCAGGCCCGCGCGCCCGCCCTACCCGACGGATCGGCTCACTGATGCTACCGGCTACCCGGCTGGCCGTGGCCCCGTCCCGTGCAAAAGACAGTCTTCATGCGCGGCCGAAGAGCTGCCGCACCCCACCGTCCTCATCGACCGCATACAGCGCCATCCCCCACAGATCCAGAATCCGCTGAGGTGCCCGCACCGCCGCCTCCACCGATCGCGGCTCGTCACGAACGACCAACGCAAACGACACCGACTGATCCGGTTCGCTCGGCATCCGCCGCACCAGCTGCCCGATAGCGGTATCGACGTCCAAACCCGGCGCGGTCGTCGCACCCTTGACCTCGACGTAGAGCCGGCGCCCGTCCTTCTCTGCAACAATGTCGACGAAATCCGCATCGGTACGCACCGTCCACCCCTGAGACGACAACCACCCCGCGAAGTCCCGGGCCACGCGAGCCTCATCACCTCTCATACCGCCACGGTAAGCCAGAAACGTCAGTTCAAACCGTCTCATCCAAGCGACACGGACCCCACGGTGCGCGATAGGGCAGCCGCCGGACACGTTACGACTTGACATGCCCCGAAAGGTGCCGTGCGGTGAGACCGGCATTCATGACGATCCCGCCCGGAGCCCAATCCGTGTCGATCACGTAATCCTCTGTCTGCGGATGACATTCAGCGATACCGTGCCTGAAGCCAACGAGAAGTTGACTGTGCAGGCGACGAGCCGTGGACCGAGCCGCCGCGCACCTTGCAGTTCGTCGCCCGGGCCGGCGGACAGCACCGTGCCGGGCACGGCCCCGGAACCGGCTCTCAATGCGTATACACGCACGTTCGAAGGACGAATCAGACCGTGTAAGAACAAAACTGATTGGCCAGAGCTTTGTCCACCGAAACCTGACACTCCCACCGAACCACCAACCCGTTGTTGAAACGTGCATGCGTGGGCCTGGGGGCGAAGTGGCAGCATGCGGGCGAAGATCGCGCACCGCATCACCGTGGTGAGGCTCTGAAGAGACGAAGAAAGCCCCTCCGGATCGGAGAGGCCCTCGTGCGAGGTGGGCGCGCAAGGCTGGAAACCGCTTGGTGGGGCTGCCTACAGGGGTACTTACGCCCCGGAGACCTCCTACACGAACCACTTCCCTCGGCTACTGCCTCAGGCACTGACATAATGCCGGTCAATGTTGCGTCGACGCAACCGCGGCACGGTTGACCTGGGCGTACGCCGCCTAGATGGGTTGTGGTCTCTAGCCTGGGCCGGGCGCTGGATGTGCCTCGCCGGAGACAATCCCCGCCCGGATCCCGATCGCGCTGGCTTCCCCACGGTTGGCGACGTCGAGTTTCTTGAGCACGCTGGCGACGTGGAACTTGATGGTGCTCTGGCTGATTCCGAGTTCTTCGGCGATGGCGCGGTTGCGTTTTCCCATTGCGAGGTGGGCGAGGACTTCGAGTTCGCGGGGGTTCAGTGTGGACAGCAGGTGCTCGTCCGGGCGCACGGCCGGGGGATCCAGGGGGATGGTCAGGGTGACCCGGCTCCCCCATCCGGCAATGGATTCGATGTCGATCCCACCACGCAAGGTGTGCAGCCGTCCGGCCAGCTGGCGTGTGAGGGCTGTTCGGTCGATTTCGCCGGGTCCCTGGTCGCGGACCTCGATGAGGACATTGTCGCCGTCGCAGTCCCACGCGATCCGCATTCGGGTCAGCACCGGTTGGGCGGTGAAGGCCAGGACGATGGCGCGGACCATCGCCCGCGCCGCGTGCGCCACCTCACCGGGGAGGGGGCGGCCGTCGGCGGGTGGGTCGACGTAGTCGACGTCGACGTCGCGGTGACGTAGCAGGGGGCGTAGTTCGCCTTGCAGTCTGGCGAACGCGGTGGTGACCGCCTCCTCGGAGTGGGCGCGGTCGGCGGCACCCGCGGACCGCAGCGCGATCAGTGCGGCCGATGCGGTCTCACTCGCGGTGATGCGGGATCTCCGGTCGTCGAGGTCGTTCGAGCGAAGGGTTCCGAGGATCGACGACAGGGTCGCCTCGTGGACCTCGGTCAGTTCGGCGATGGTGCGGGCGCGTTCACTCGACGCTGCCCGTGACTCGGCGAGATAGTCGGGGCTGGCCTGTGCCACCTGGTGCTGGATGGAGGTCGCGACGATCCCGAACACGGCTGCGACCTCATCGGGGTCGGGTGCGCCTGCCTGAGAGGGCCGCGGGACCAGGACGAGCAGGGTGTCGCCGGAGTCGCGGGCCGCCCAGACTCGGCGGCGTCCACCTCCCAGCGAACGGATTCCGGCAAAGAGACCACCGGGTTCGATGGATTGTTTGATCTCGTCGAGTTCGTCGATGGTCACCCGGTCGACGATCTCGCGGTTTCCGGCGACTTTGCGGGGACGTCCGGTGCATTCACGGGTGAAGATCACCAGGGCGTCGTGCGGCCACCATCGGCCAAGGAACCGGGAGAAGCGGGCCGCGATGTCCGGGAGCGGTCCCGTGATCACCTTCCGCATCTCCACCCAGGCATCGCCCTGCAACCGAACCGAGTCCTCCACGCTTACCACCCGTCCACAGTATGGCCGGTAGCCGCGAGAAGGCACTGGCCAACCGGCCAGCCCGAACCGGCCGGCCGGCCGGGTGCCCGATCGCCTCGGGGTCGGCAGCCTTGTTCTCACACCCAGAACGGCTATACCGAGGAGGACCATGACCGTCACCGTCGAGCAGACACGCACACGGTTCAGTGACGGGCGCCGCATTGTGCTCGACGAGAACGTGCGCCTGCTCAATTCCGTTGCCGCAGAACAGTGGGACCGCGCCGGTTCGCTCATCACGTCCGCGCGCGCAGTGTTCGTGATCGGCAACGGGCGCAGCGGCCTGGCCGTCCAGATGGCCGCGATGCGGCTGATGCACCTTGGCCTGCGCGTCCACGTGGCCGGGGAGGTCACCGCCCCCGCCGTCGGCGGCGGCGATGTGCTGATCGCTGTCTCCGGGTCGGGCACCACCGCCTCGGTGGTCGGCGCCGCCGATACCGCGAAGACGGTGGGTGCCTCGGTGCTGGCCGTCACCACCGCTCCGGACTCGCCGCTCGCCCGGCGCGCCGACGAGGTCCTGCTCCTGCCCGCGGCCGACAAGCAGGACCACAGCGCCGCCATCACCGCCCAGTACGCGGGCAGCCTGTTCGAGCAGTCCGTGCTCCTCGCCTTCGACGCCCTGTTCCAGGCGCTGTGGCACAACGTCGATCAGACCGCCGAGCGGCTGTGGGAACGCCACGCCAACATCGGCTGAGCGACCCCTACCCCAAATCCCCAACAGAAGATAACCAGGAGAAACACATGACGAAGCTGCAGGTTGCAGTCGATCTGCTCACCACCGCCGACGCGCTGGCCCTGACCAACAAGGTCGCCCCGTACGTCGACATCATCGAACTCGGAACCCCGCTGATCAAGAGCGCCGGCCTCAGCGCCATCAGCGCGATCAAGGCGGCGCACCCGGACAAGGAGGTCTTCGCCGACCTCAAGACCGCCGACGCCGGCTTCCTCGAGGCCGACCTGGCCTTCTCCGCCGGCGCAGACCTGGTCACCGTCCTCGGCGCCGCCGGTGATGCCACCATCAAGGGTGCCGTCGAGGCAGGGCAGAAGCACGGCAAGAAGGTCGTCGCCGATCTGATCGGCGTCGAGAACCGTGTCGAGCGAGCCCGCGAGATCGCCAAGCTCGGTGTCGCGTTCGTCGAGATCCACGCCGGCCTCGACGAGCAGGCCCAGCCCGGGTACTCGATCCAGACCCTCCTCGACGACGGCAAGATCGCCGGTGTCCCGTTCTCCGTCGCCGGTGGCGTGAAGGTCGACACCATCGCCGCCGTCCGTGACGCCGGTGCCGCCGTCGCCGTCGCCGGTGGTGCCATCTACAGCGCCGAGGACCCCGCCGCGGCGGCGAAGGCCCTCAAGGACGCCCTTACCAAGTAGTCCTGCGTGCACGAAAGGCCCCGAACATGTTCGTGTTCGGGGCCTTTCGCCGTATGGTGTGGTGCTGTCACTGAGTGAGCGTGGAGCGGTGTTCGAGGACCGTTCCGCAGCCATCGCGTCAACGGAGTTCGCTCTCAACACGCAGAGCAGGTCCCCAGCTGGGTCCGGTGGGGCCGAGGAGCATCCGCAACGAGCACCGGCGGCATCGAGATCGTCGAAGTCCGGTTGAGCTGCCGTCCGCGTGGGTGGAACTTGAACCCCTCCGTCGGTCCCACCTCGCGCATCTACCTGCCCGGAGGGGTCAGAGCTGGCGCCACGACCGGCCGGTCCGGCTGAGGATCCGTTCCGCGGACTCCGGGCCGGACGCACCAGACGGATAGTCCTCTGGGCGACCCGTGGCGGCCCAGTGTTCGAGGAGCGGATCGATGATCCGCCAGGACCATTCGACCTCCTCACGGCGGGGAAAGAGGGTGGCGTCCCCGCGGAGCACGTCACTGATCAGCCGCTCGTAGGCCTCCGGTGCCGGGTCGAACACCGACCGGAAGTCCATCCCGAGGCTGACCGGCTGAATGTGCATGCCGCCGCCCGGACGTTTGGCGCCGATGTGCAACTCGATGCCGTCGTCCGGCTGGACCCGGAACACGAGCACGTTCGAGACCGCCGCGGCCCGGGCCGCGGGTGAGCCGTGGGCGGGGGGTGTGAAGGTCACCGCGATCTCGGTGGTGCGCCGTGCCAGGCGTTTGCCGGTGCGGATGAAGAACGGCACGCCGGCCCACCGGCGGGTCGCGATGCCCACTGTCAGGGCCGCGAAGGTCTCGGTCGTCGAGTCGGCGGGGAAGCCTGCCTCGTCAGCCAATCCTGGTACGGGAACGCCGTTCTCCACTCCGGCACCGTATTGGCCGCGGGCCGTTGTCTCCGCGAGCGGTCCGAGGAGTTCGGTGGCGGAGAGGATCTTGATCTTCTCTGCGGCGATGCTGTCGGCGTCGAACGCGACGGGTTCTTCCATCGCGATCAGCGCCAACAGTTGCAGCAGGTGGTTCTGGATGACGTCGCGGGCGGCGCCGACGCCGTCGTAGTACCCGGCGCGCCCGGTCACGCCGACGTTCTCGGCCATGGTGATCTGCACGTGGTCGATGTGCCGGTTGTTCCACAGTGGCTCGAACATTCCGTTCGCGAAGCGCAGCGCGAGGATGTTCTGCACGGTTTCCTTGCCCAGGTAGTGGTCGATGCGGTAGATCGAGGATGGTGGAAACACTCGTTCCAGTGCGACACCGAGGGTCTGCGAGCTGGCGAGGTCGTGCCCGAAAGGTTTTTCCACCACCACCCGGCGCCATCCGTGGGCATCCCGGTTCAGGCCGGTGATCGCGAGCTGATCGCAGACCGTGGCGAACGTCGACGGCGGGATGGACAGGTAGAAGACGTAGTTGCCGGGCTTGCCGCGGCGGGCATCGAGCTCGGCCAGCCGGGCGGCGAGCCGGGCGAACGCGGCGGTGTCGTCGAACGACCCCTGCACGAGGTGGATCCGCTCGGCCAGCTCGTTCCACACCGCAGGGTCGAAGGGTGTGCGCGCGTGCGCGATCACCGCCTCGCGCAGCCGGGTTTCGGCGTCGGTGCTGTCGCGGGCGAATCCGATCAGATCGAAGTCCGGTGGTAGCTGGCCACCGTGCGCGAGGTCGTAGATGGCCGGAATCAGTTTCTTGCGCGAGAGATCCCCGGTGATCCCGAAGATCACCATCGACGCCGGTTCGGTGACCTGACCGATATCGCCGATCAACGCCTCACCCAACCGGCCGTCCGAGCCCGCTGCCAGCGGGTCCCACTCCTGCACTTCAGACACGGTCACTTCTGTTGCACTCCGTCTTTCGCTCCACCACACGCGCATTCGGACAATGCGTCGACTACCAGTGTCGAAGGCGCGGCGAGGTAATGCACTTGGCCGAGCGGCCAGTGTCAGCTGCCCGTCCGGTCAGGTGAGGCGGCCCCGAAACCCCCGTAGACATAGACCTCGGCAAGGCACTCGAAAATTGAAAGTGGAACGGTGACGATGAAACTGGGACTGGTCGGTCTGGGCAAAATGGGGCTGAACATGCGTGAGCGGTTGCGTGAACGCGGACTCGAGGCGATCGGATACGACCCGAACGCCGCCGACAGCGATGTGGACAGCCTCGAAGCGTTGGTCGAATCGCTTCCGGCGCCGCGTGCGGTGTGGGTGATGGTGCCCGCCGGTGCGCCGACCCGCCAGGTGATCGGGCAGCTTTCGCGGCTGCTCGCGCCCGGTGACCTCGTCGTCGACGGCGGCAACTCCCGGTTCACCGACGACAAGCTCAACGCGGACATCCTCGCCGAACACGGCATCCGCTACCTCGACTGCGGCGTCTCCGGCGGAGTGTGGGGGCGACGGAACGGATACGCACTGATGGCCGGCGGTGACGCCGCCGACATCGACCGGCTGATGCCGGTCTTCGACGCGCTGCGACCGGACGGGGACCGGGAGGACTCCTTCGTCCACGCCGGCCCGGTCGGCGCCGGCCACTACGCGAAGATGGTGCACAACGGCATCGAATACGGGCTGATGCAGGCCTACGCCGAGGGGTACGAACTGCTGGCGGCGGAAGAATCCATCGTCGACGTACCTGCCGTCCTGCGCGCGTGGTCCAAGGGCACCGTGGTCCGCTCCTGGCTGCTCGACCTCCTGGTGCAAGCCCTGTCCGACGATCCCGACCTGGCCGCGATCTCCGGGTACACCGAGGATTCCGGCGAAGGCCGCTGGACCGTCGAAGAAGCCATCGCCCACGCGGTCCCCGCACCGGTGATCTCCGCCGCACTGTTCGCCCGCTTCGCGTCCCGCCAGGACGACTCCCCCGCGATGAAGGCGGTGGCGGCATTGCGCAACCAGTTCGGTGGGCACGCCGTCCGGTCCGCAGAACCCGCCGGGATCGCCTGAACCGTGACGATCTCGACCCAATCTGACGTCACCCGCTCCCCCGAATGGCAGAAGCTACAGGCCCATCACGCCGACGTGGCCGACCTGCACCTGCGGGAGTTGTTCGACACCGACCCCGATCGCGGTCGCGACCTCACCGTTACCGCCGGTGACCTGTTCATCGACTACAGCCTGCACCGGATCGACCGGAGAACCCTCGGGTTGCTGACCGACCTCGCCCGCGCAGTGGGCCTGGAAGAACACCGCGACCGTATGCTGCGCGGAGAACGCGTCAACACCACCGAGGACCGGGCGGTCCTGCACACCGCGCTGCGTCTGCCCCGGCCCTCGGAACTACGGGCGGATGGCCGCGACGTGGTCGCCGACGTGCACGAAGTGCTCGACCGAATGGGCGAGTTCACCGACCGCATCCGCAGCGGACAGTGGCGCGGGGTCACCGGTGAGCGCATCACCACGGTGGTCAACATCGGCATCGGCGGCTCCGATCTGGGGCCGCGCATGGTGTGCGGCGCGCTGCGCCACTACTCCGAGGCCGGCATTACGGTCCGGTTCGTCTCGAATGTCGACCCCACCGACCTGGTTGCGGTGCTCGGCGATCTCGACCCGGCGACCACGTTGTTCGTCGTGGCGTCGAAAACGTTCACCACCATCGAAACCCTCACCAACGCCACCGCCGCCCGGCGGTGGCTGACCACCGCGCTCGGTGAGGATGCGGTCGCCCGGCACTTCGTCGCCGTGTCCACCAATGCCGCGAAAGTAGCCGAGTTCGGGATCGACCCCGGCAACATGTTCGAGTTCTGGGACTGGGTCGGCGGACGCTACTCCGTCGGGTCCGCGATCGGGCTGGCGGTGATGGCCGCGATCGGCAGGGACGCATTCGGTCAGTTCCTTGCCGGGATGCACACCGTGGACCGGCATTTCGCCGAGGCGCCCTTGGAGGCGAACGCCCCGGTGCTGCTCGGGCTCCTCGGATTTTGGTACTCGAACTTCTTCGGCGCCGAAACCCGTGCGGTGCTGCCGTATTCGAACGACCTCGACCGGTTTCCGGCCTATCTGCAGCAACTGACCATGGAATCCAACGGTAAAGCGGTGCAGCTGAACGGGGCTCCGGTTGCTACCGCGACCGGTTCCATCTGGTGGGGCGAGCCTGGCACCAAGGGGCAACATGCGTTCTACCAGTTGCTTCACCAAGGCACCCGGCTCATACCGGTCGATTTTCTCGGCTTCGCCGATCCCACCGAGGACCTGCCCACGATCGACGGCCGGGGCAGCATGCACGACATCCTCGTCAGCAACCTTCTCGCGCAGCGGCGGGTCCTCGCGTTCGGCCGCACCACCGACGAGATCACCGCTGATGGTGTCCCCGACTCTTTGATTCCGCACAAGGTGATGCCCGGGAACCGTCCGTCCACGACGATCCTGGCGCGCAAGCTCACCCCCTCGATCCTCGGGCAACTGATCGCACTGTACGAACATCAGACCTTCGTCGAAGGCGCACTGTGCGGCATCAACTCGTTCGACCAGTGGGGTGTCGAACTCGGCAAGACTCAGGCGGTGGAACTGCAGACCATCGTGAGTGCGAAGGAAAAGTCGCCGGACTTCGCCGATCTGGACAGCTCGACGGAGTCGCTTGCCCGGTGGTTCAGCACGGCGCGTGGCGACCGACGGTGAATGCGGTTGCGGTCCGGGGGTGGTTGTTGTGGTCCGGTGGATACACTGACCCCTCTCGGGTAGCCATACGCGACGTAACCCGGCCTCGACGTGGCGCTGCGCGACAGTTTCGGCGAAACACCGGTTGTTCGGTCTACTTCTTTCGGTTTTCCCGAACAGCTTCAGCCTATGTGTCGGTGGAATGCGGACATCCCGGCATCTCTCCTGCGCTTCTCCGTCTCTGTCATAGCCTCCCGGGCACGTGACGAGGACGGTCCGCCCATTGCTTCGGCCACCACCTCGGCGCTCCGCCGCGCCCTCTCCGGGGGCGCATGACCCGAGAGGCACACGATGAGTCGCACAACCGCCGCGGTTGTCGGCTTCCGTCGGACCCGCGAGCAGCGGCCGACATCAGGTATCGCAGGCTGGTCGCTGCGATGGAAGATGGCGATCGTGTTGACCGTTCCTCTCCTGGTTGCGGCGGGACTCGGTGCTCTCCGCGTACAGGAAGGACTCGAGGCGGCCGCGGACTTCACGACGGTCGCCGACCGGGTCCAGATGCTTCCCCTGCTCGTCGAATTGGACGGGGACGCGGCCGTTGTGATGGGAACACTCGCGCAACGCGCGATCACAGTGTCGATGATCGACAACCTCGACGCATCCATCGGGGAAGTGGAACGAGCGAATACGTCGGCCCGGCTCGACGACACCACGGCTTCGCACCTTGCGACCGCCCTCGCCGGTGCGCGAGCGTTGAGTGCACAGGCCAAGCAGGGACCCACGTCGACGGCGGCACTCACCGAACAACTCGCGTCCATCCGCTCCGGTCTGTCGAGCGCGGTGACCGCGATTACCGTGCCGATCGCCGACCCCGAATTGGTCGTCGAGACCGGGCGTCTCGAGGATCTGTGGGCAGCCCAGAAGCAGATCTCCGCCGAGGGCCTGTCGGTCGTCGCATCGACAGCAATTCTCACCGGCGAATCCGATGCCACTCTCGAATCCGAGAGCGTCAATCTTCTGGCCGACCTCCGCACCGAGTCCGCACTGCTCGACCAGGTCGCGCAACGCTATCCTCCCGGTGACCCGACCATCGAGACTCTCCGAAAAGGCGTGAGCGACCGAATCGCATTGTTACAGAACGCTACTCGCCGTGAGAGCGCCGAGCAGGCACTGACCGGTCTCAAGTATTCGCTGTTCGCCAGCGTCGATGACTACTCCAGCGCAGTCGCCTCGGCGTCCGCAGGTTTGCGGGAGGTGGTCGGGGCCAAGTCGGACGCGTTGCGGGCCAGCGCGTGGCGAGACATGGCGGTGGTCACGACGTTATTGCTCGCCGCGATTCTGCTCGCCGTTATGGTGGCACGATCCCTGCTCGAGCCACTACGCAGACTTCGCCGCGGTGCCCTGCAGGTGGCGCACACAGACCTGCCGGAGGCGGTCGGACGAGTCAAGGCCGGTGCCGCCGCGTCCACGTTGGCAGTCGATCCCATCGACGTGCACACCCAGGAAGAGATCGGCCAGCTTGCTCGCGCCATCGATGACATTCACAGCCAGGCCCTGTTGCTCGCCGGCGAGCAGGCGCAACTGCGGCTGCAGATGAACAACGTCTTCGAAACGCTTGCACGGCGCAGCAGGTCACTGATCGATCTGCAACTCGAGATGATCGAGCAACTCGAGTTCGAAGAGCGCGACCCCAAGCGCCTCGACAACCTGTTCCGGCTCGACCACCTCGCCACCCGGATGCGCCGCAACGGCGACAACCTGCTGATCCTGGCGGGCAGCGACAACCGGCGTAGCCGCCCGGCACCCATCCCGCTGGGCGATGCCGTGCGGGCGTCGATTTCCGAGGTGGAGGACTACCAGCGCGTTCAGGTCGGCCCGGTACCACCGGTGACGTTGACCGGCACGGCGGGAAGGGATCTCGTGCATATCCTGGCCGAATTGTTCGACAATTCGCTGCACTTCTCGCCGCCGGACACTGCGGTGATGACGACCTGCGCGCGCACCATCGACGGCGGTGTCGTGATCGAGATCGTGGACCGCGGAATCGGCATGTCCGCGACCGACCTGCACGAGGTCAACGACCGCGTCGCCGCGGCGGCCGAGGTCACCCCGGACACTGCACGTCGCATGGGACTCTTCGTCGTCAGCGAACTCAGCAAGAGGCACAACATCACCATCACCTTTCGCCGCACACTCGACCGGTCACGCAACGCGGGAATCACCGTGTCGGTCCACATCTCCGGTGATGTGCTCACCTCGGCACCGACCGCCGAGGTCCAGGACAGCTACGGCGGACGTCCCCCGGGTTCCGGTCAGCAGCCCGCACACACGTCACCGGAGACCCGCGCCCTCCCTGCGACGGTCGAACCAGTCCCCGTCCAGCGACAGCGAGCACGCCAAGAACCGGTACCTCTCGGAGTCGAGGGTGTCGGCGCACCAGCGGGTCCCGTAACAGGTACTCTTCCCCAACGCCGACCCGGGGCGACCGGGATCACTACCGCCGCCCGACCCCCATCCGTGGCAACCCCGGAGAACAGTAAGACTTCCGAAGGGCCCGCGCCGCGACATCGTCTGGACTCCACTCGGACGGCATCCTTCTTCCAGCCTCGGGTGGTTGCCGAGGAGACCCGCGACGACGGGACCGCGCAGACCCCGATCTTCGCCAGTATCGCTCCCCCATGGTTGACCGCCCCCACCAAGACCGACAGCGATGTTCCGCAACAGTGGATCACGCGAGCGGATACCGGGTGGTCTGCTGCCCGCCGGGCCGCGCAGCAGACCCCTGAGCGGGTCACCCGCCACGGGCTGCCACAACGTGTCCCTGGCCAACGCCTGGTCCCCGGCGGTATCGACGAGCCGGACGCCACGTCCAGGCGAGTCCGCACACCCGAAACCATCCGCGCCACGCTCACGCAACACCAAAGCGGTGTCCGCGCAGGCAGGACGGGCAACTCGCCCCGTCCCGGTCCGCGGGACCGATGACAACAGGAGGAACCTTCGTGACAAGTCCTGGCACGCTGGGCTGGTTGGTATCGAACTTCGCCCGCGACGTCCCCCGCGTGACGCACGCCGTGCTGGTCTCGGCCGACGGTCTGCTGATGGCCGCAAGCGAGCACCTGCCACTCGACCGAGCCGAACAGCTCGCGGCGGTCACGTCAGGGTTGGCCAGTCTCTCGGCCGGCGTGTCGACCCTTTTCGAGGGCGGTGGTGTCTTGCAGTCGGTCGTCGAGATGCAGCACGGGTATCTGTTGTTGATGAGTGTCGGGGACGGCTCGCAGCTGGCGGCCCTGACCACAGCGGAGTGCGACATCGGACAGGTCGGTTACGAGATGGCGGTCCTGGTCGAACGCGTCGGGTCCGAGGTCGAGGCCAGGCCCCGTTCGGCAGCGCGGTCATGATCCCAGCGGCACTACCGCCGGCCGGTACTCGTGGGCCGAATCCCTTACCTGCGCGTGTCACCTCGGCCAAGATCGTCATCACCGGCGGATTCGGTGTCGGGAAGACCACGCTGGTCGGATCGGTGTCCGAGATCGTTCCCTTGCGGACCGAGGCGATGGTCACCGACACGAGTACCGGGATCGACAGCGTCACGGCAACCCCGCAGAAGGTCACCACCACCGTCGCGATGGATTTCGGGCGCCTCACGCTGGCAGAGGATTTGATCCTCTATCTGTTCGGAACGCCGGGCCAGCACCGGTTTTGGTTCATGTGGGACGATCTGGTGCGCGGAGCGATCGGAGCGATCGTTCTGATCGACACCCGTCGACTCGACGACAGTTTCGCCACTGTCGACTATTTCGAATCGCGTGGACTTCCCTTTCTGGTGGCGGTCAACGAGTTCGACGAGGCCCCGCGATACCCCCTGGACGACATCCGGGCCGCGTTGGCGGTCACGGCCGACGTGCCGATCATCTACGTTGACGCACGAAGCCGCGCTTCGGTCCGGAACGCCCTTCTCTCGATTTCGGCATATGCCCTGCAGGCGTTGACCAATCCCGTGTCCTTCTGACCACTCGTTCGGTCAGGTCGGCTGTTTCCCCAGGTCGGCGAGATACTCATCCAACTCGGGTGACACGACGGTGCCCGCGCTGTCCTGGAGATGTGTCCGGAGACGTCGTGCCAACCGGCTCACCGCCGGTCCGGCATCGAGCAGAGGCCGGATCAGCCCGAGTCGAGCGCACTGCTCGGCGAGCGGCAGCAGTTCCGCCCGCGCGGTGTCCTCTCGTCCCGCGGCGGCCAAGGTTTCCACTTGCAACAGGGCGGCGTTGAGGAATGCCCTCGGGCGGGCTCGTCGGTCGATCGACTCGACGAGGGCGTGCGCCCTGTCGTATACGGGCCCGAGGTCCTGCACGTGGGGGTGTGAGGCCAGTGCCTCCCGGATCGCCGAGTCCTCCGCCATTTCCGAGGTGAGGACGGCGATGCCGTTGTCCCGGCTGCGGTGGTGTCGACTCTCGCGGTCGAGGTCCGGGGTACGGGACGCAGACTTTCCGATCCCGGCTCGGACGCGTTCGTTGTCGATCCGCGCGGCTAGTCGGGGAAGGCGCAGTTGTTGTGCCAGTCGGGCGCCCTCGTCGAGACGCGACTTTGCCGCGTCGTTCTGTCCGAGCAGGTACTTCAGTCGTGCACCCGTGCCATAGGTGGCCAGCATGAAGTCGACGGTGCCGCCCTCGGCACCCAAGGTGTGACTGCGGTCGAGGAGACGGTCCGCCTCCGCGAGGTGTCCCTGTTCGTACAGCAGGTCACCGAGTAGGGCTGCGGTSAGCYGGGTGCCGTAGCCGAGACCCTCTTCGGCTGCCAGATCCATGGCGTGCCGGAAGCTGGCCTCCGCGGCYGGTAGATCGAGTTGTTCTCGGGCGGCGAYGCCGGCCATGCAGTATCCGTAGATGACGCTGAACGGACCGTTGGAGCGCCGATGGTAGGGCAGCGCCCAYTTCTGCCATCGCCGAGCTTCGTCGAAGTCGAATCGGTAGATCGCGTGGAAGGATGCGACGTCGGCGGCTCCGCACAACACCCAGGGTCGCAGTGTGCTSGCGCGTGCAATGCATCCCTCGACTGCCTCGTCGAGYCCGTCGATCTCGTCGTCGAAGACGGTGACGGTGGCTCGGATGAAGGCGGCCTCGACGCRCATATCCGCTACCGCGCTGTCGTCGCCTCCGCTGGTCAGTGCGGCCTCCGCGACGGAGAGAAATTGCTCGGCGTCGCGGGGGTGRTGCAGCARYGCRTGCGCCCAGGCGAGTGCGATCTGCAGTCGGGGGTGATCGGTGGTCTTCTTCGTCGGCAGTTTCGCGGCGAGACCGAGYAGTGTTCCCATTTGCGACCGCTCGAGCAGGTCCATCGCMGCRTYCTCGACGAGTCCGAYGGCGTCGTGCTCGTCACCKGCGAGGAGGTAGTGGTCGACTGCCTGGCTGAGAAGATCCCGGCCCGCAAACCATCCGCCTGCTTTCCGATGGAGTTCGACCACACGATCGGGGTCGTCGCGCGCGAGGCGGCGTTGGAGAAACTCGGCGAACAGGTGGTGATAACGGAACCACTCCCCCTCGTCGTCGAGTCGGCGCAGGAACAGATCACGTGCCTCGACGTCCTCGAGGGCGGCTTGCCCGTCCTGGTCGCCGGTGAGTGCCCGCGCCAGTCCGCCGCAGGTCTTCTCGGTGATCGAGGTCGTGAGCACGAAGTCGAGCGTGTGTCGATCGAGACTGCCGAGGACATTCTCGGCGAGGTACTCGCCGATGGCCCGGTTCCCCCCGGACAGGTGGTCGATCAGCTCGCGGGGGTGCGGGTGATCGCGCAGTGCCAGCGAGACCAGTTGCAGAGCCGCCGCCCACCCATCCGTCGACTGTTCGAGTTCGACGATATCGGGTTCGCCCAGATCGAGACCGGTCCGGTCGACAAGCAGCTGTGTCGACTCGCGGACATCGAACCGCAGTGCTGCGGAATCTATTTCGACGAGCTCGTTGTGCACACTCATCGTGCTGAGAGGAAGGCCGAGCCGGGTGCGGCTGGTGACGATCAGGTGCAGGTGGTGGCAACCGTGTTCGAGTAAGAACTCCAGTGCCGACCGCGTGTCGTCGTTGCTCACGCGGTGCCAGTCGTCGATGACGAGGGCCACGTGTTGGTCGGCCGAGTGCAGCTTGTCGATCAACGAGGTGAGCACGTACCGCTCGCGGCCGGCGCCGTGGACTTCGAGTTCGCGTACCAGTTCCCGRCCGAAGGCYGGTTGTGCGACGGCGATGGACTCGATCAGGTGGGTGAGGAACCAGATGAGCGTGTTGTCGTCATTGTCGATCGTCAGCCAGGCGGTCGCCACGCCGTCACTGCGCAGTGCCTCGAGGCGTTGGGCGGCCAGTGTGCTCTTGCCGAATCCCGCGGGTGCATGAATGAGCACCAGGCGCCGGCGACCGCTGCGGCGCAGTCGCTCGAGTAGGTGCGTGCGCGCCACCGCTGCCCCCGGTGTAACCGGCGGGCGGTACTTGGTGGAGGCGCTCGGTGGCGGGGGGAGATCTCGACGCGTCCCGTTACCGCGGCGGTATCGAAGATAGTCCGACACGCCGACCTTGATCTCGTCCGTGGGTCGGAAGGGACGGTCGTCGTCACCGACGAGTGGAAGCGG
>NZ_JBFUHV010000055.1:0-55447 GCF_056402215.1 Rhodococcus sp. P4_B6
GATATCGGGGGCGGTGAGAATCCGCGCGCGGCAGCCGGAATCGGCGAGGGCGCGCACGACCCGGCCGGCCGCGATCGTGATCGCGCGGGAAGCGCCTTCCTCGCCGCCGCCTCGCCGGGCCACAGCCGCGACGCTCTCGGTGGCGTCGAATCGCAGGGCGAGCCAGACCATCCGGGTCGCCGTCGCCGGGAGCGGTCCGACCAGTCTGTCGTACACATCGGTCGCGGGTGTGCCTGCCGCGGCGCGATAGCCGTGGCTGACGATGTCGATTCCGGTCAGCGAGATGTCGTGCTGCACGAGGCACGCGGCGAGCGCGTCGGTGGGGAGTTCGTGCGTCGTCTGGAAGCCGTCACGGGTGATCTGGGTGAGACTGCCCGCGGGAGGAAGGACCTCGACGACGGCGACCACGTTCCCCCCGTCCCAGCGGAGCCCGACGGACTGGCCGGTCGGCGCCTGGAAACCGACGGTGCGGGACTCCGTCCGGCCGGGTTCGGTGCAGTACCGCCAGTACGTCCGGGCCCAGTCCAGGCTCGACCAGCCGCCTACCCGGACGAGCGCGGCGACGACGAGAAGGACGGCAAGTGCGACGGCGCCCCACCAGACCAGCCCGCACAGCGAGGCCACGACGCCGCCGGTCACCCCCAGAAGTTGTGCGAGGATCACCTCGGTCGCCGAGAACCGAAGAGACGACGGCCGACGTGTGACGCGTGAGCGGTCCATGGTTCCTCCCCCGAATACCTGAACCCAGCAGACCCGTACCCGTCCGCCGTGAAGATTGTCGATGGAACTGTACTGTGTCACCCCGAGCGCTGTGCAGCACGGGGGAGGAACAATGGCTGTAACACCCACCACCCGGTGGCAGGTCAACGGGTATCGCTTTCTGGTCAGAAGGATGGAGCACGCCCTGGTGCGTCGCGACGTCCGAATGTTGCACGACCCCATGCGGTCGCAGTCACGCGCGCTCGCGGTGGGGGTTGTGATCGCGTCACTCGGCCTCGCAGGGTGCGCAGCGCTGGCGCTGTTCCGTCCGCAGGACAAGATCGGTGACGCGTCGATCGTCGTCGGCAAGGACTCGGGCGCAATGTTCGTCGTCATGGGCGACACTCTCCGTCCCGTTTTGAATCTCGCGTCCGCCCGGCTCATCGTCGGAAAGTCCGAGAATCCGGTGATCGTCAAGGAATCCGAACTCGACACCCGCGCGCGCGGTGCCCTCGTCGGGATCCCCGGCGCGCCGTCGGCGCTGCCTGCCGGAGACCCCGCGGCGAAGACCCCGTGGACCGTGTGCGATTCGATCGCGGCCGACGGAAATCATTCCGTCACAACATCGGTCATCGTCGGGAAGACGGAGGGTTCCGACGGCGGCGGGTCCCTCACGGGAGATCAGGCACTGCTTGCGTCGACCTCCGACGCGTCGTACCTGATCTACGGCGGCAAGCGGGCCAGGGTCGACCTGGACGACCCTGCTGTCACCCGTGCGCTGGGCCTCGAAGGCGCCCGGCCGCGTCCGGTGAGCAAGGGCCTCGTCAACGCCATCCCCGAGGTGCCGCCACTCGCGGCTCCCGTCATTCCGGGGGCCGGAAGCAGCCCTCGGTATCCGTTGCAGGACAAGGTCGTGGGATCGGTGTTCACGGCGCTGATCGGCTCCGAGGCCACCCACTACGTGGTCCTTCGCGACGGAATCCAGAAGATCAGCTCGGCCGTCGCGAACCTGATCTTCCTGTCGGACTCGCACGGCGACACCGAGATGTCGAGCGTCCCGCCGGACGCCACCAAGCGAATCCCCTCCGTGGAACAGATTGAGGTGGACAGCTTTCCCGAGTCGGCGCCCACGATCGTCGATGCCTCCGACAGTCCCGTGAGCTGCCTGACGTGGAAGCCTCTCCGTGCACCGGACGAGACCGGCTCGAGTGGTCCGGCGGCCGAACTGTCGCTGGTCGCGGGCCGCGCCCTCCCGATCCCGGGCGACGCCCGCGCGGTCGAACTGGCCCAGGCGGACGGCGCGGGCGACAACGCCGACACGGTCTATGTACAACCGGGAACCAGCGGTTTCGTGCAGTCCACCGGCATCGAGCCCACGAGCACGCGACGTGACAGCTGGTTCTTCGTCGCGGACACGGGAGTTCGGTTCGGTATCCCGGACAGGGACGCGGACAAAGACTCTGCCAAGGCATTGGGGCTCGACGGCGCCCAGCCTCTCGCGCCCTGGCAGATACTCGCCCTCCTGGCGCAGGGCCCCTCGCTCGGAAAGTCGTCGGCGCTCGTTGCACACGACGGTGTCGCACCGGACCTCGACCCTGCCGCTGTCGCGTCAGGATCCAGATAGGAGTTCGCGGGGGAGGACGCGGTCTCGTTCAGGCGTCCGCATCCTCCCCGTCGGGCGGAGGGTCAGTTCCGGTCGGTCGCCGAGCGGAACCGGCGGCGGAGCGGGAACGACGCCAGGACGCCGAGCACGAGCAGTGCGCTCAGCGTTCCGGTGGCCGCCACTGCGACGTTGCGCGGCCGATGGTCCGGGGGAGCAGCGGCCGGAAGCTCCTCGATCGCGACGGAATTCGACTGATCGACGATGGCATCGTCGAGGGGAACGTCGGCGGTGACTGCCGCCAGCGGATCGATGATCCCGTGCCCGACCGACGGATTCCACCCCTCTGCCGGAGCATGCGCCGTGGCCTCGATGCGGGCCATGACCTGCTGTGCGGACAGTTGCGGGAACCGCGAACGAACCAGGGCGACGGTCGCCGAGACGTACGGGGCGGCGAAACTCGTTCCCTGCACCGGCTCCGCGTTGCCCTCTGGGGCGTACACCGTGTTCGTCAGGTCGCCGGTGGTCGGGTGCAGTGACGTGAGACCGGTTCCCGGGGCTGCGACGTCGACCCACGGACCGGCCAGGCTGAAGTCGCTCGCCGAACCGTTTGGCTCGACGGAGCCGACGGTGAGCACGTAGTCGTCGTACCAGGCGGGACTCGCGATGGTGCTGACGGAGTCCCACAGATCGGCGCCGGGCCGGAGGGGGTCGACCGGTGGATTCTGAATCTTGCAGTCTCCGGAACCGAAGTTGCCTGCTGCCGCGACCACCACGGCGTTGTGCACCGTGACGGCGTACTTCACGGCAGCTCCCACGTACCGGTCGCCGCTGCCGATCCCCTCCGTAGCGGTCTTGCACGCGACCTCGGAGATGTTGATGACGGTCGCACCCTGGTCGGCCGCACGCCGGATCGCCGTCGCCATCGTCACAACGTTTCCGTATCCGCCGACCGAGTTGCCGGCGTTGTCGACCTCGTCGGCCTGGCCGGCGGGGTTGTACGCATTGCTCGACTGCCGGATCGACAGGATCCGCGAATCCGGTGCGCCACCGGAGAAACCGGAGCCGGGCACCTGCGAGGCGCCGATCAACCCGGCGACGAGAGTGCCGTGCGCGTCGCAGTCGACCGTTCCGGTCTGCGTCCCCACGAGGTCGCCGCCGTCCACGAGTCCGGGGAGACGGGGGTGCCGCGAGACGCCGGTGTCGATCACCGCGACGATCTGACCGGCGCCCCTCGTGATCGGCCAGACCGACTGGAAGTCGAGATCGCGCTGGGCCGCCGGGACGTCGGGGCCGTCGGGCACGCGCACGGCATCTTTGCAATTGCGGCGTAGCTCGGCCTTCTGGCGGTCCGTCGGTGGAACAAGTCCGACGTCCACGGGAGCGGGCACCACAGCCGAGGCGCCGCCCTGACCCACGGCGGCGGTGACCGCCACGATCGCGGTGGCCAGGACGACGCGGGTGAGCCGGCGCCTCACAGTCCACGCATCAGCGAGTAGAGACCGGTCACCCAGCACACCAGCGGGACGATCGACGCGATCACCGCCAGATCGATGAGCTCGGCCACCCGCCGCATCACGGGCGAGAACGTCCGGCGGGGGGCGAGGATTCCCAGCACCAGCCCGCCGACGGCGAACAGGATCGCGACCGCGAACGATGCGATCGCGAAGTCGGGTACGGCGACAGCCGCGGCGGTGAGCAGCAGAACCAGTATCGTCACCCCGCCCGCGATCAGCGGAACGGCCTGCTCGGCGCTGCTGTATGTGCGTCCCCGGAACATCAGGACGGTGGCGGTGGCGACGGCGAGAGCGAGTCCGGGCCAGAAGATTCCGTCGTGCACGCCCGGGTGCGCCGCGACGAGGGCGCCGGTCACGGCGAGTGCCGTCATCGCGCCGACCAGGCCCGTGAGGTACTTGCGGGCACGTGCCGCTCGCTGTGCGAGGGAGTCGAACGAGGGCATCGTCACCTCGTCGTCCGGGTCGTCCTCGGACGGATCGACCGACGTGCCCGGAGCGGGGACCGGGGGCAGCGGAAGCTTCGCCAGCAGTATCGACACCCGGGCCGAGAAGGCGAGTCCGATCAGCGCCGCCGCCACGAGGCCCGCGCCGACCGCGGCGGTCGGGTTGCCGAACAGCGTGGCCACGAGCGCGGCGATCGATCCGAACAGGGACGTCACCGACAGTGCCGTGAACAGTCGCAGCCCGACCCCGCCCAGTCGTAACGCCAGAACGGCGGTGGTACCGGCCAGCGCGAGCCCGAGGAGCAGGTGCGCAGCGCCGAGATCGYCCGGCACGAACAGAATTCCCGCGGCGAACGAGAGGGGAACGGCGCATCCGCTGAGGACCACGGAACTGGGCGCGTCGCCGTAGACGCGGCCGGTGACCGCGCCGGCGATCAGGAACAGCAGGGCCGTCGCGACGGCACAACCCGCCCCCAGGAATCCTTCCGTCCCCGCCCCGGACCACAACAGTGCGAACGAACCGACGACGGTGCCGAGCACGGCGGCGACGGAGCCCACGACCCGTGCGGAACCCCGGGTCCACTCGCGGTCGCCCTCGGCGTCGGCGATCGCCACGTTGTACATGATGTCGTCGAACAGCGGCGGCGGTGCGCCGGCGTGCACACTCTGCAGCACGAGGAGATCCCCGTCGCGGATTCCGTGCTCGTGCAACGTCAACGTGGTCGAGAGCGGCGAGTGCCCGATCTTCGCGAGAACCCACTCGCTCGGTTCGTACTGTTCGAGGGAGTCGTCGAAATCGTTGGTACTGCGATGGGTGCGAATGGTGTCGACGATCCCCGGAACGAGGATGGCAAGCGGCACACCGAACGGCACGGCCATGTCGACCTGCGAATGCGTCGACAGGACGGTGATGCGGCACAGATCGGCCGCGGCACCGGGACGGGTGGACGAAGCGGATCCCCGCGATTCGTCATGGGTGACGGACACTGCGATTCCCCCAACTCTTCCGACGCACAACCCCATCTGCGCCGTTACGACACCGATCGACGACAGATCACGGATCGTCGTCCGGTTTGATCACGGGTGACCTTACGACACTGCGGGCGGTGCCTCCAGTGTCCACCAGGGCACGACCTCCTATATGCCCGATCGCCCTCCATGGGTTAGTGTCTGACTTCGCGGATCGAGCCCAGGGGGGCGGACCCGGAGTTTCGGGATCGGATCGGCTGCACGGTTTTTTCGGGGCGGTTGTAGTCATGGGGGCGAGTAGTGAGCACTATTCGATTCGTGCGCAAAGCGCGACGGGAAGTACCACGCATTCCGGGCGGCGAAGTGAGCTTGCAGGCTCCGCCCGAGATTCCACGTCTGGTTCCCGGAAACCTTCTAACCAAGCTCCTTCCCGTGGTCATGGTCGTCGCCATGGTCGGGATGATGGCCCTGATGTTCTCGTCGGGCATGGCCCGCAATCCGATGTCGATGCTCTTTCCCGTCATGATGATGGTGTCGATGCTCGGCATGCTGGCAGGCGGCGGCCGTGGTGGCCCGAAAGCGGCGGAGGCCAACGAGGACCGCAAGGACTACCTGCGCTACCTCGATCAGCTGCGGCGCGACGTCAACGAGACCGGCGGGCAGCAGCGAAAAGCGCTCGACTGGAGTCACCCCGAACCCGGTCTGCTGTGGACCCTCGCAGGCACGGCTCGCATGTGGGAGCGCCGTATCACCGACCCCGACTACTGCCACGTGCGCGTCGGCCGGGGAAGCCAGCGCCTCGCGACCCGCCTGATCGCGCCGGAGACCGGACCGGTGGAGGATCTGGAACCGGTTGCAGCGGTGTCGCTTCGTCGCTTCGTCCGCGCGCACTCCGTCGTTCAGAACCTGCCCACCGCGGTGTCGCTGCGCGGCTTCGCGGCCATCTCCGTCGAAGGGGACCGCGGTACCGCACGGTCCCTGGTGCGGTCGATGCTCATGCAGTTGTGCGCATTCCACGGCCCGGACAATCTCCTGGTCGCCGTCGTGTGCGGTCCCGACACGGAGCACGAGTGGGACTGGGCGAAGTGGCTGCCGCACGCGCAGCATCCGGATTCGTCCGACGGTGTCGGTTCGTCCCGCATGATCTACGGCTCGATCCTCGAACTCGAATCCGCGCTCGGCCCCCAGCTGTCGATGCGAAACCGGTTCTCGCGCAACGCGCCCGCCGCGCCCGGTGTTCCGCAATTCGTCATCGTCGTCGACGGAGGGATTCTCGAGGGCGAATCGGGGATGATCACCGACGGCGGCGTCGACTCGGTCTCCGTTCTCGACATCAGCGGTTTCTGCCCGCGACTGACGGCCACGCGTGGCCTCCAACTCGTCGCGCAGGACGGATCCCTCGGCGCCCGCAGCGGAGTCGGAGTGGAGATGTTCGCGACAGCGGACCTCGTCAGCGCTCACCAGGCGGAAACACTGGCCCGGCGACTCGCGCCGTATCGGACGGCGTCGCATACGGCAGTGGACGCCGGCGACGACGATCAGCCGGTCCAGACGTGGAGCCAGATGCTGGGAATCGGCGACGTCGGCCGTCTCAACCCGGATCACGCGTGGCTGCCCCGCCAGGGCCGCGACCGGCTGCGGGTCCCGATCGGTGTGGGAGTGGACGGTCACCCGGTCGAGATCGACCTGAAGGAGTCGGCCGAGAACGGAATGGGGCCCCACGGACTGTGCATCGGAGCCACCGGTTCCGGCAAATCGGAGTTTCTGCGGACGTTGGTGCTCGGGCTGATCTCGACGCATTCGCCCGAGGCGCTCAACCTCGTCCTCGTCGACTTCAAGGGCGGCGCCACGTTCCTCGGCCTCGAGGACGCGCCGCAGGTCGCCGCGGTGATCACCAACCTCGCCGAGGAACTCGCGATGGTCGACCGGATGCGGGACGCCCTCGCCGGTGAGATGAACCGACGCCAGGAACTTCTGCGCTCCTCCGGGAACTTCGCGAACGTCACCGAATACGAGAAAGCCCGCCAGGCCGGCGCCGACCTCGACCCGCTGCCCGCGCTGTTCATCGTCGTCGACGAATTCTCCGAACTGCTCAGCCAGCAGCCCGAGTTCGCGGACCTCTTCGTCGCCATCGGCCGACTCGGCCGGTCGCTGCACATCCACCTGCTCCTGGCGAGTCAGCGGCTGGAAGAGGGCAAACTGCGAGGCCTCGACAGCCACCTGTCGTACCGGATCGGCCTCAAGACGTTCTCGGCCAACGAATCGCGCACCGTGCTCGGTGTACCGGACGCCTACCACCTGCCCGCGACCCCGGGCGCCGGATACCTCAAATGCGATTCCGCGGAGATCGTCCGCTTCCAGGCCTCGTACGTGTCCGGCACCTACGAGGGCGGTCGCGTCGACAACGTGCGGCGCCCCGGTGAGGCGGCGGTCGACCTGCGGCCGAAGATCTTCACGGCCGCACCCGTCGCCGTCGACGTCGTCGAGATCCACGACGAACCACAGTCACTCCACCTGACCGAGGAGGCGGCGGAAACCCGCACCACCATCGACGTCGTGGTCGAACGGATCAAGGACCGCGGACCGCGCGCCCACGAGGTGTGGCTGCGGCCCCTCGACGCCGCGCCGACCCTCGACCAGATGCTGCCGAGGTCCGTTCTCACCGAACCGGTTCCCGCACTGAGTTCGCTGCGTGCACCGATCGGGATCATCGACAGACCCTACGACCAGCGGCGCGACCCGCTCGTCGTGGATCTGTCCGGGTCCACCGGCAACATGGCCGTGGTGGGTGGACCACAGTCGGGCAAGTCCACTGCGATCCGCACGCTCATCACGTCGCTGGCCGCCACCCATTCCGCGGAGCAGGTGCAGTTCTACTGCCTCGACTTCGGTGGCGGCACGCTCGCCGGACTGTCGGGACTACCGCACGTCGGATCGGTCGCCAACCGCCTCGACGTGGACCGGGTGCGGCGCACCGTCGCCGAGATGAACACCATCGTGCGTCAACGCGAGGAGCGTTTCCGCGAACTCGGGGTCGAGTCGATGGCGGAGTTCCGCCGTCTACGTGCCTCCGACCCCGGCAGCGGCGGCCCGGCTGCGGGGGTCGCGCAGGACCCGTTCGGCGACGTGTTCCTGGTGATCGACGGGTTCGGCAGCATCCGTCAGGATTTCGAGGCTCTCGAACAGCAGATCACCAACCTTGCGTCCCAGGGCTTGTCGTACGGCGTGCACGTGGTCCTCACGGCGTCACGGTGGGGCGAGGTCCGGCCCGCGCTCAAGGATCAGCTCGGCACGCGCATCGAGCTGCGGCTCGGTGACCCGTCGGACTCGGACCTCGGTCGCAAGACCGCGGCACTCGTTCCCGAAGGCAGGCCCGGACGCGGCATGACCCGCGACAGCCTGCATCTGCTCATCGGGTTGCCGAGGTTCGACGGGAGCTCGGATCCGACCGCCCTGGCAACCGGGGTGGCGCACGCGGTGTCCGCCGTCGCCGCCGCGACCCACGGCAGGCCCGCTCCAAAGGTGCGAATGCTGCCGGCACAGATCGCCCGCGAAGACCTGCTCCACGCTGCCGGGGGGTGGCCGTCCTACCTGGACCCTGCGCAGGCATGTCTGCAGATTCCGATCGGCCTCGACGAGGCCGAGTTGACCCCGATGTTCCTGAACTTCGCCGAGCAGCCCCACTTCCTGGTTTTCGGCGACACCGAATGCGGTAAGACGACGCTCCTGCGGAACATCTGCGAGGGCATCATGGCGTCGAACACGAGCAAACAGGCGAAGATCATTCTCGGCGACTATCGGCGCACGATGCTCGGTGTCGTCGAAACGGAGCACCTCGCCTCGTACGCACCGTCCGAGGACGTGCTGGGGACGAACATGAGGGATCTCGCGTTCCTGCTGAAGGAGCGCATGCCGGGTCCCGGGTTCAGCCGCCAGCAGCAGCGCGACCGGTCCTGGTGGTCGGGCCCCGAAATCTTCGTCGTCATCGACGACTACGACCTCGTCGTGACCTCGAGCGGGAACCCCGTCTCCGCGATCGTCGAATTCCTGCCGCACGCCCGCGACATCGGATTCCACCTGATCATCGCGCGACGCTCCGGCGGTGCGGCACGGGCGATGTACGAGCCGGTCATCGCACGCCTGCGTGATCTGCAATCCACGGGCCTCGTGATGAGCGGCAACCGGGAGGAGGGCAACCTCATCGGCACCGTCCGTCCGAGCGCGATGCCTCCCGGGCGCGGAACGCTGGTCAACCGTGCGGGTACCGGCCTGATCCAGCTCGCGTGGATGCCCCCGCTGTGATGTCGTCGGTCGCGATTCACCTCACTGAATCCGGCATGTGGTCCTGCGTGCAGGGCGTGACGAGGGCGGTACGCGAGACGACGCCGCTGTGCTTCGTCGACGACGAGTACGTCGACGTCGACGGTGGTGTTCTCGCGGTGTCCGACGCACTGACCGCGGTGTACCGGTCTGTGATCGGCGGTGCGGGGGAGGCGTCGCCGATCGCGACGGCGGTACTGTCGCACCCGACGGAGTGGGGTTCCGCGCGGCAGAATGTGCTCGCCGCCGCGGGTTCACGGGTTGCCGCCGACACCGTGCTGGTTCCGGTCGCGGTGGCGGCGGCCGAGGGTGCTGTTTCTTCCGGCGGTCGATGGCTGGTGCTCGAAAGCCGGACGATGGGCGCGACGGCCAGTTACGTGGTCGGTGAGGTCGGCGGATACCGGGTCGTCGCATGCGAGCACGACCCGTCGCTCTGCGCGGACGAGGGGATCGACGAGTGGGCTGCGGCGATCGCGGAACTCGGTGCGCGGGCCCGCGGTGATCGCCCGGTCGACGGAATCCTCCTGACGGGGGCCGGAGATTCGCAGGAGCGCGCATCGATGCGGGACGCCGTGGTCGCGGTCGCGCCCGCGAACACCGATGTCCGGATCGTCACCGGAGAAGAGATTGCCCGGGCACTCGTCGTCGGCGTGGTCGACGCCGACGAAGCGCCGACGACGATGGCTGTCCCGCAGTCGAACTGGCTCGAACCGGCACTGCAGGGGTCGGATCGCGGGGGCCGGCGGAACGTGCGGCCCACTTTTCTCGCGGTGGCTGCGGTGCTGGCAGTGGTCGTCGGGGCCGTTCTCGTCTTCACACTTCGCGACCCCGACCCCGGCACCGAAACGGTCCGCGCACTCGACGCGAGTGCGGCACCGGCGGCCCCGGCCCCGACGCTCACGCGGTCCGCGGTGCCGACGACCACCACGACCGACGCCAGCCTCGAGGTGGGCGGCATTCGTGTAACGCTGCCGAGCGGATGGAAGGAGCGGGCACCCGCGTCGAACTCCGCCGTGCCCCGGCTGGAATTGGTGCCGGCAGGTGGGGCCGACAGGCGAATCATCATCACGCAGAACGCGGTTCGAGAGGGTTCCGGATACGACGAGGTGGCGGCGACGCTCGCGTCGAAGATCGCGCAGCGCGGCCGGCCCGAACTGTTCGGCGAACTCGAGCGCGACGTCGTGTTCGGAGGCAGACCCGGCATCGCGTACAGCGAGTTCCCCGACGAGAGTTCCGCGGTGCGATGGCACGTACTCGTCGAACGCGACCTCCAGGTGAGCGTCGGCTGCCAGTTCCTGGCCGAGGAGTGGGAGTCGATCGAGAGCGTGTGCGAGGACGTCGTGCGGTCGCTGGTGATCGTCCGGTGATCCCGTTCTCTTCGCCGAGAAATCTTCCACGGAGGTGGAACCGATTGGGCGGATGACGCGTCCAATCTTGTGTAGGGGTGAATTCGGGCAGTCCAGTGGGGGCCGCCGCACCGAGAGCAGAAGGAGTCACACATGGCGGGAGTTGTTACCGATGTCGGCCAGATGGAGGTCGCGGCCAATCACGTGCAGACGGTGAACAGCCAGCTGCAGGGCACGATCAACAGCCTCAAGGGTCGTTGCGAGGAGTCGTCTTCGGCGTGGCAGGGTGGAGCGCAGACGGCGTTCATGAACCTGATGGCACGGTACGGAGATGCCTCGCGCCGTATGCAGGAGTCGCTGGACGAGATTGCGGTGAAGATCCGCGAGAACGGCAAGGGTTACGACGCCGCCGAGCAGGCCAACCAGGATGCGATCCATTCGGCTGGAGCCTCGGGATCGCTCGACATCTAGCGCCGGCACCGAGAACAGTTACGAAGCTCGAGGGGAGCACCGAATGTTGAAGTACGGATTTGCCGAGTTGCAGGCGCTGGCGGCCGACATCAAGTCGAACGAAGCGAAGCTGCGCGAGACGCACGACGAGCTCAAGGGCTACGTCAACGGCCTCGTGGCGCAGTGGGAGAGCGGTGCGCGGGACAACTACCAGGCTGTGCAGGCCAAGTGGGACAGCTCTCACGAGGATCTGCTCCAGGTCCTGCAGACGATCTCGAAGGTCGTCCAGGACGGCGCCATCGACATGCAGTCCGCGGAAGACCGGAACGCCACGGCCTGGCTCTGATCTTCGCGTGACACACCCGAGTGCCCCAGCAATCCACGGTTGCTGGGGCACTGTCGTCGCCGCCGTGTACGACGAGGGGATCAGTCGGCGGGCGGTATCAGTCGGCTGAGGACGACGCTGCTCTTGGTCTGGAGGACGGCCGGCTCCGACCGCAGGTTCTCCAGCGTTCGTTCGAGGTGTGCGGTGTCGGTGGTGCGGACGCGGAGCAGGGCGTTGGCGTCGCCGGTGACCGTGTACGCCTCCTGAACCTCGGTGTGGCGGGACACGATCCGCGCGATCTCCACGGCCGACGTGCGACCGCTGCAGTACAACTCGACGAACACCTCGACGCCCGGGCCGAGGGCGCGGGGATCGAGCGCCGCATGGAATCCGGTGATCGCTCCGGACTCGACCAGTCGATCGACCCGGCGCTTCACGGCCGGTGCGGACAGCCCGACCTCGGCGCCGATGGTGGCGAAGCTGGACCGTGCATTGCGCTCCAGTCGCGCAACGATCCGCCGATCGAGCCCGTCCAGACGCAACGAATCATCCATGTGATGGAACGCTAGCGCATTGATCAGGCCTTTTGGTGGGTGGATACTGATGTCACCGACACCGATCGAGGGGGAGTGGAGATGGCGCCCACTGCTGGTATCGAGTCCGAGAGCCCCTATGAGGAGCCGGCGGTCGCGCCGGGCGACGCCGTCCGCCACGCCCACCCGCGGACCTACCTGATGTGCCCGCCCACGTATTTCGACGTCGTCTACGCCATCAACGACTGGATGCGCCCCGGTGAACCCGTGGACCGGGACCGTGCGATGTCGCAGTGGTCCGCGCTCGCGGACACCTACCGGCGGCTCGGCCACGAGGTGCTGACGATCGACCCCGTCGAGGGGCTCCCGGACATGGTGTTCGTCACCGACAGCGGACTCGTCGTCGACGGCGTCGCTCTCGGCGCCCGGTACCGGACCGCCGAGCGACGCGCCGAGGCCGAACACGTGTTCCGGTGGTTTCGGGACAACGGGCTGATCAGGCCCACCCTGCCGCGGTACGTCAACGAGGGGGAGGGCGACTTCCTCGTCGTCGGCGACGTGATCCTCGCTGGAACCGGGTTCCGGTCCGACCCACGGTCGCACGCCGAGGCGTCGGCGCACCTCGGTCGTCCGGTGATCACCCTGAACCTGGTGAACCCGCGCTACTACCACCTCAACACCGCGCTGGGCGTGCTCGACGACAGCACCATCGCGTACCTGCCCTCCGCGTTTTCGCCCGACAGTCGCGACGTGCTGGGGCGAATATTCCCCGATGCGGTGATCGCCGCCGGGACGGACACCGACTGGCTCGGACTCAACCTGGTCAGCGACGGCGCCAATGTGGTGTTGCCCGTGCAGGCTTCACACCTCGCCGACCAGCTGTCGGACCGCGGGTACGAACCCGTTCCGGTCGACTACTCGGAATTCCTCAAATCCGGTGGCGGAATCAAGTGCAGCACTTTGGAGCTCCGCGGCTTCCGCGGGATCCGGGACGAAAGTCAGGGGTGACCAGCAATGTCGGACGGTGTCGTTTCCGTGTCGGATGCCACGCGTGAGCAGCTGAAGAGGGCCGAGGAGCACAGCGCCCACAACTACTCCCCGCTGCCGGTCGTGATCGAATCGGGTGCCGGCGCATGGGTGAAGGGAATCGACGGCGTCGACTACCTGGATGTGCTCGCCGGTTACTCGGCACTCAACTTCGGCCACGCACACCCCGCGCTCGTCCGGGTGGCGCGCGAACAACTCGGCCGGCTCACCCTGACCAGCCGCGCGTTCCAGCACGACCGTTTCGCTACCTTCTGCGAGGACCTGAGCCGGCTGTGCCGGAAGGACGCGGTGCTGCCCATGAACACGGGCGCCGAGGCCGTCGAGACCGCGCTGAAACTGGCCCGTAAGTGGGGGTACGACGTCAAGGGTGTGCCGCCGGGGCGCGCCGAGGTAATCACGTGCGCCGGGAACTTCCACGGCCGCACCATCACGATCGTCGGGTTCTCGTCCGATCCGGACGCGTACGCCGGGTTCGGTCCGTACCCGGCAGGGTTCTCGTCCGTCGAATACGGGAACGCGGCGGCGCTCGAGGCCGCGATCACCGAGAACACGGTGGCCGTGCTCCTCGAACCGATCCAGGGTGAGGCCGGAGTCCTGGTGCCGCCCCCGGGCTACCTCGCGGCGGTCCGGGACATCTGTACCCGGCGCGGAATCCTGATGATCGCCGACGAGATCCAGAGCGGGCTCGGACGGACCGGCGACACGTTCGCGTGCGACCACGAGAACGTGACCCCCGACGTGTACGTGCTGGGCAAGGCGCTCGGCGGCGGCCTGATGCCGGTCTCCGCCGTCGTCGCCGACTGGCCGGTGATGGCGGTGATAGGCCCCGGGCAGCACGGCAGCACGTTCGGGGGTAACCCGCTCGCCTGCGCGGTGGGCAGTGCGGTGGTGGACCTGCTCGAGACCGGCGAATATCAGGAGCGAAGCCGTGAACTGGGCGCCTACCTGCACGACATGCTGTCGCAGTTGCCTCCCGAACACGTGTCGGAGGTGCGCGGGCGCGGACTGTGGGCCGGTGTGCAGCTCGCCGACGGTATGCCGGCCGCCCGGACGATCTGTGAAAGACTCCTGGCGCGCCGGGTCCTCGCGAAGGACGCGCACGAGGGCACGATCCGCATCGCCCCGCCGCTGGTGATCGAACGCGACGAGCTGACGTGGGCCGTCGAACAGCTCGCCGATGCGCTCGCCGAGTGAGTTTTGACCCTGGGGCGCCCTGACCGGTATTGTTCTCCGTTGGCGTGCCGTGCGCCGCTGCGTCTCCGTGTCGCAGTGGCTGGCGGTTCTCGGGTCTCAACTGGCCGCCGGGAATCGCTCGACGATACGCAATGGCCAGCAGCGGATTGAACAAGACGAGGAAGTTCTGTGTCTACGTACACCCCGAAGGCCGGAGATGTGACCCGCACGTGGCACGTCATCGACGCCACTGACGTGGTGCTCGGCCGCCTTGCCGTCCAGGCAGCCAACTTGCTGCGCGGCAAGCACAAGCCCACCTTTGCACCGCACGTTGACGGCGGCGACTTCGTCGTCATCATCAACGCCGAGAAGGTCGCGATCAGCGGCAACAAGCGCGAGGGCAAGTTCCTCTACCACCACTCCGGACACCCCGGTGGTCTGAAGTCCCGCTCCGTCGGTGAGGTTCTCGACAAGAACCCCGACCGCCTCGTGGAGAAGGCCATCGTCGGCATGCTCCCCAAGAACAAGCTGGGTCGCGCCATCAGCAGCAAGCTGAAGGTCTACGCGGGCCCGAACCACCCCCACGCCGCGCAGCAGCCGGTGCCATTCGAGATCAAGCAGGTGGCCCAGTGACGGCGCCGGAGGAGCAGAACGTGTCCAACCCCGAAGAGATCACCGAGGTTGTCGAGGTCGCGGCGGACGAGTACGTGTCCGTCGAGGAGCCCGAGGTCGCCGAGGACATCGAGGCCGCTGCTGCGCCGCAGGCCCCGATCGTGATCGATCGCCCCATCCAGACCGTCGGTCGTCGTAAGGAAGCGGTTGTCCGCGTCCGTCTGACCCCCGGTTCGGGCGACTTCAAGCTCAACGGCCGCACCATCGAGGACTACTTCCCGAACAAGGTGCACCAGCAGCTGATCAAGGCTCCGCTGGTCACGGTCGAGCGTGCCGAGTCCTTCGACATCGTGGCGCTGCTGCACGGTGGCGGACCGTCCGGACAGGCCGGCGCCCTGCGTCTCGCCATCGCCCGCGCGCTCATCGAGGTCACCCCCGAGGACCGTCCGGCTCTCAAGAGCGCCGGCTTCCTCACGCGTGACGCCCGCGCCGTCGAGCGCAAGAAGTACGGCCTGAAGAAGGCCCGCAAGGCATCTCAGTACTCGAAGCGCTGATGTGTCGCCGAAGCCGCCCTCCGGGGTCGGCTTCGGCACCTGTTCTTCCCGAGAGCAGGCGTCCATCGTTACCGGACGCCTGCTCTCGTGCTTTATCCGAGATGTAATGGGTTTTCTAGGTGCGAGGGGTCTGGTCTATGGGTCGATTGTTCGGGACGGATGGGGTTCGTGGTCTCGCGAATACCGAGCTGACCGCCGAGCTGGCGTTGCAGGTGGCCTCCGCCGCAGCGACGGTGCTGGCGTCGCCGGGTTCGGGCGGACGCAAGACGGCCGTGGTCGGCCGTGACCCGAGAGCCAGCGGCGAAATGCTCGAGGCGGCGGTCGTCGCGGGCCTGACGTCTGCCGGCGTCGACGTCCTGAACGTCGGGGTGCTGCCGACGCCTGCGGTGGCGTTCCTGACCGCGGAACTGGACGCGGCTCTCGGTGTCATGATCTCCGCCTCGCACAATCCGATGCCAGACAACGGCATCAAGATCTTCGCGGCAGGCGGACACAAACTCGACGACGAGGTGGAAGACCGGATCGAGTCCGTCGCCACCGGCACCGCGACACGGCGGGCGCCGACCGGGGCCGGGATCGGACGTGTCCGCACGGTGCCGGACGCCGCGGACCGGTACCTGCAGCACCTGACCACCGCACTCCCGAACAGCCTCGACGGACTGACCGTGGTGGTCGACTGCGCGCACGGCGCGGCCTCGGATGTCGCCCCCGCCGCCTACCGGGCCGCCGGCGCCACGGTCGTCGCGATCAACGCCGAACCCGACGGACTCAACATCAACGAGAACTGCGGATCGACGCACCTCGAGGGTCTGCAGAAGGCCGTCGTCCGGCACGGCGCCGACCTCGGGCTCGCGCACGACGGGGATGCGGATCGATGCCTCGCCGTCGACGCAGCCGGTTCCCTCATCGACGGCGACGCCATCATGACCGTGCTCGCCCTCGGCATGCGTGATGCGGGCGAACTGGTGGACGACACCCTCGTCGCGACCGTCATGAGCAATCTCGGTCTGCACATCGCCATGCGCGAGGCCGGAATCTCGCTGGTCACCACGGCGGTCGGTGATCGCTACGTCCTCGAGGGACTCCGATCCGGCGGGTTCAGCCTGGGCGGCGAACAGTCCGGTCACGTCGTGTTCCCCGCCTTCGGCACCACCGGTGACGGAGTGCTGACGGGACTGCGGCTGATGGGCCGGATGGCGGAAACCGGGCAGCCGATCGCGGAACTGGCGTCGGCGATGACGACGCTCCCGCAGGTCCTGATCAACGTGAAGGTCGCCGACAAGCGTGCCGTCGCCGCGTCCCCGGTCGTGCTCGACGCAGTGCTGGCCGCGGAGCGCAGCCTCGGTGAGAACGGGCGGGTGCTCCTGCGGCCGTCCGGCACCGAGCAACTCGTGCGGGTGATGGTCGAGGCTTCCGATCTCGAAGTGGCTCGTAAGCTCGCCGACGAACTGGCGGGTACCGTCGCCTCCGTGTGATGCGAGCGGACACAGCGCACCGATCGGCCGGGAACCGATCGGTGCGCTGTCGCGTCTAATGCAGTAGGTCGCGAAGAGAGGGTGGGGCAATGGGCGAGGGACTCGAGGTGGACGTCGCGGTGGTGACGGACGCGGGCACCAGGCTGCTGCGGTCGGCGGAGGTTCTGAGACAGCGGGCCGCCGAGACCGCCCGGCTGGAATTCGCCGGAGCGCAGGCGGGCCGCGACTACACCGCGAAGGGCGACGCGGTGCGGGACGCCCTCGGCGTCGTCGGGGGCGCGCTCGAGCAGTGGGCCGCGGACGCGGAATCGTTCGGTCACGCGTTCCGGGAGGCCGCGGCGCGCTACTCCGGAACGGACGCGAGCGTGGCCGCCGACGTGGACGGGGTGCAGTGGTGACCACGGATCCCAGAACGCTGATCGAAGACCCGAACCTGAGCCGCGAGTTCAAGGAGCAACTCCTCCAGGCGTGGGCCGCCTCCCGAGAGGAAGACGAGTCATCGTGGCAGCCGTACTTCGACGAGTACGGACTCGGCAAACGTGACCGGACGCCGTCCGCCGACCAGCGGTACGCGGCACTGCTCGAGCACGGCAGCGACGCCCAGACCGCCAACACATCCCGCATCGCGCTGGGAGAGCACCTGCGCCCGGATGCCCTCAACGATCCCGAGGACATGCTCGATCTCGGCGCTCACGGGCTCGAATTCTTCGAGTTGTTCCTCCCCGCCGCGAAAAAACTGGGATACGAATCCCTCGAACTCACCGACTACTACGCTCGGTTCGACGCCGAGCGGGGGATGCGCCTGCACGCGCTCGCCCGCGACATCGACACCCTCGGACGCAGCGTCGACACGGCCCGCACGGAACTCGACGACAACGAGAAATGCGTCACCGCGGTGCGAACCGGGTGGAGCGGAATCGCGGCCGCGGCAGCGATCGACGCCGCCGACCGCCGGAACGCTCAGGTCGCCGCCACCGTCGATCGGCTCGGCGACCTCGCCGAGGTGCTGTTCGAAGCGAACCTCACCCTGAGCGCCGCCGTGACGAACAAGGCGTACAAGGTGGTGTCGCTGCACCAGCCGACGGTCGGGGGATACAGCGCCGCGCAGATCGACGTCCTCGCGCAGATCTACGCCGAGGGCAAGGACGGCGAGAATTCCGTCGCGAAGGATTGCATGGAAGACGCGTCCTACTGGTTCCCCGAACTCGCCGACGACGACTACCGGCACGTGAACGGCCTGTACAAGGACGGGGGCGCCGGTGCGCTCCGCCGCCTCGACCGCGACGACGTGGTGCGGCGGGCCGCCGGAATCGCCAAGGACTGGCTCGACGCGAACTTCCGGCGCGTGTACGAGGAGAAGCAGCAGGAGTTCACCGCTGCCTGTGCGGACTGCGCCGATGCGGTGCACGCCGCCTACGACGCCGTCGTCGCCGAGGCGCGGTCGATCGAGGTGCAGCCCGGGTTCCGTCCCGAGGACACCCCCGAACCGGCGCCCGCGCCGAGTGCACCCGAGGTCCAGAACGCCGGCACCGTCCCGGCTGCGGCACCGGGACCTGCTCCCGCACCTGCTGCGCCGGCCGGACCGGCCGCGGCACCCGCGAACGACGGCCCCGCGTACGTCCCGCCTCGATCCGGTGGCGGCGACGCGACCACCGGTCCGGCGGCCGCCGCGCCCCCGATCGCTGCGGCTTCTCCGATCGGGGCTGCACAGCCGGCGCCCGTGGCCCCTCCGACGGCCACGGCGCCCATGACGACTGCCCCGGTCGCACCGGTCCCGCCCGCAATGCCCGGGCTTGCCGGGATTCCCGGGTCGCTCGTGCCGGCACCGGGCGCCGTCCAGAGCACGGGAAACGTCCCCGGCCTGGGCGATCTGGTGCGGCAGGGCCTTTCGGGCGGTCTGGTCGATCTCGGTTCCATCCTGCGCCCGTTGATCGAGGACACCCTCTCGGGCCTCACCGACAGGGCCGACGAGGACGGGAACCCCGACGACCTCCGTGAAGAACTCGACGATCCGCCTGCGGACGAAGGCGAGCCGGCTCACGGCAAGAGTCTCGAACTGGACCTCGACGGACAGTCGTGGACGGTCGCCGTCGCTGCGGACGGTCAGGGGATTCATCTCGAGATGAGCGACGGACAGGGCGGGACGGCCAGATTCGGAGTCGAGATCGGCCCGGACGGTCTGCCGCAGATCCTCGCCGAAACCGCTGCCGCCGACGGAGACCCCGACGGTGCCGACTGCGCACCCGCCGAGCCCGACCCGGAATCGCGGGTCGACGCTGGAGCAGACGCGCCGCCGACGACGGCTGAAGACGGGCCGCCGCTGGACGGAGATGCCGGGGACGACGTGCCGGACCAGGAGGACGCACCGGCACCCGTGCCTGCCGGGGACGCCTCAACCGTCCCGCCACCGCAGGTGGTGACGATGCAGGAGGAGCCCGCCCCCGCGGCGCCCGACGCACCGGCCCCGCCGCAGGAACCGCGGTCTGCACCCGAACTCGCGACCGGTCCGGTCGCCGGACTCGACAGCGGCGCCGAGCTGGCCGAGGCCGGTCCACTGTGAGCCACCGAGCCGCCCAGTTGCGGGCACAACGGGCACAGATGCGCGCCGACCTGGAACTGTTCCGGGAGCGGATCGACGAAGCCAGAGCCAGAGACGAGGCAGCCGCAGCGAACCGCGGCCGTGCCGAGCCCGCGGCCGCAGTGTCACCGGTGTTGCCGCCGCGACAGGGAACACTCGACGACGACGAGTTCTATCGTCCGCGCAGCTGGCTGGTGTGACCGGACCTCAGATGTGCGGGAGCACACCCTTGAAGCCCGCATCGGTGTGCTCCTCGTGCGGATCGACGAGGGTGGTGTGGGGAAGTTCGGCGTCCGCCTTCGCGAACACCTCATATTTCTTGTCCTCGGTGAGGTGATAGAGCAGGAAGCCGGTCAGCAGCGCGCGGGTGATCTGCTGGGTCTTGCGTTCCGAACCGCCGATGCCGAGTGCGCCCAGCAGGCGGCGACCTTCGGTGAGCCCGGACTCCGAGGCGCCGTTGACGGCGCGCAGGACATACTCCCCGCCCCACGCCTCGGCCAGCGCCTTGGCGTTGCTGTTCATGGTGTCGATGTCGGCCCCGGCCACGATGAGCCCCGGCGCTGTGATCTTGGACGCATACCTCTCGGCCTTCGGCGCGGTCGGCGCCGGGAACAACGCGGCCACCGCCGCCACGTCCCGCTGGGCGGCGGCGAGCACGGCCGCCCCTGCACCCATCCCGTGACCTGCGAAAGCGACGCGGTCGGGCCGCACGCTGATCTGCCCCGGACCGAGACGCACACCCACACAGATGTCGAGGGTGGCCCGCAGGTCGGTGGCGAGGCCGAGGTGGGAGGGTACGGGACCACGTTCGCTGTTGGGGGCGGCCACGACGATTCCCCATGACGCCAGATGCTCGAGTGTCTTCCGATAGTGGTCCACACCTGCCATCCAGCTGTGCGCGAACGCGACGGCGGGCAGGTTGAAGCCTGATTCGGGCGTGTACACGACGCCCGGCTGTCCGGCGAGGGCGAGGTCACCGCGCAGCACGCGGTGCGGTCCCCGCTTGGACAGTTCACGGGCCAGGGTCTTCGGTTTCGGCGCCACGGGGAGAACGTTATCCGATTCGCGGGCCGGCGAGAGAGCCGATGCGGCCCACACTCCGACTTCGCGGCGTCGCCCGGTCCAAGTACCCTGATGAACCATGTGCGGAATCGTGGGATACGTCGGCCACCGGCAGGCTCTGACTGTTGTGGTGGAGGCTTTGCGGCGAATGGAATACCGCGGATACGACTCTGCCGGCATCGCCGTGCTCGACGGGCAGGGCGGGATGGCGGTCGAGCGGAAGGCGGGGCGCCTCGCGAATCTGGAGGCCGAACTCGACGAGGTCGGGGCCGAGCACTTCACCGGGAGCACGGGGATCGGTCACACCCGGTGGGCCACGCACGGCAGGCCCACCGACCGCAACGCGCACCCGCACCGCGACGCGGGCAACACGGTCGCCGTCGTCCACAACGGCATCATCGAGAACTTCGCCCCGTTGCGGGCCGAACTCGAGCACGACGGAATCGACTTCGCCAGCGACACCGACACCGAGGTCGCGGTGCACCTCGTCGCGCGGGCGTACGCCTCCGGTGAGACGGCAGGCGACTTCGTCGCGAGCGCGCTGAGCGTGCTGCGCCGGCTGGAGGGTGCGTTCACCCTCGTCTTCACGCACTCCGACCACCCGGACACCATCGTCGCGGCGCGTCGCTCGACGCCCCTCGTCATCGGTGTCGGCGAGGGCGAGACGTTCCTCGGGTCCGATGTCGCGGCGTTCATCGAGCACACCCGCGACGCGGTCGAGCTGGGGCAGGACCAGGTCGTGGTGATCACCGCGGACGGGTACTCGATTCTGAACTTCGACGGGTCCGAGGCGCAGGGCCGCCCGTTCCGCATCGACTGGGACCTCGCCGCCGCCGAGAAGGGCGGCCACGACTACTTCATGCTCAAGGAGATCGAGGAGCAGCCGGCCGCGGTCGCGGACACCCTGCTCGGTCACTTCGCGGACGGGAAGATCGTTCTCGACGAGCAGCGACTGTCGGATCAGGAGCTGCGCGACGTCGACAAGGTCTTCGTCGTCGCCTGCGGCAGTGCCTACCACTCGGGGCTCCTCGCGAAGTACGCCATCGAGCACTGGACCCGGTTGCCCGTCGAGGTCGAGCTCGCCAGTGAGTTCCGCTACCGCGACCCGGTCCTGGACCGGTCGACGCTGGTGGTCGCCATCTCGCAGTCCGGTGAGACGGCCGACACCCTCGAGGCGGTGCGCCACGCCAAGGATCAGAAGGCGCGGGTGCTCGCGGTCTGCAACACGAACGGTGCCCAGATTCCCCGCGAGGCCGACGCCGTCCTCTACACCCGGGCCGGTCCGGAGATCGGTGTCGCGTCGACCAAGGCGTTCCTCGCGCAGGTCACGGCGAACTACCTGGTCGGCCTGGCTCTCGCGCAGGCCCGCGGCACCAAGTACCCGGACGAGGTGGCACGCGAGTACGCCGATCTCGAGGCCATGCCCGATCTGGTGAGCCGGGTGCTCGAGACGGTGGAACCGGTGCGGGCGCTGGCACGGGAACTGGCGTCGTCGTCGACGGTGCTGTTCCTGGGCCGCCACGTGGGCTACCCCGTGGCGCTCGAGGGTGCGCTCAAGCTCAAGGAGCTGGCGTACATGCATGCCGAGGGCTTCGCGGCCGGCGAACTCAAGCACGGGCCGATCGCGTTGATCGAGGACGGGTTGCCGGTGATCGTGGTGATGCCGTCGCCGAAGGGGCGCGCGGTGCTGCACTCCAAGCTGCTCAGCAACATCCGCGAGATCCAGGCCCGCGGTGCGCGGACCGTCGTGATCGCGGAGGAAGGCGACGAGGCCGTGCGGCCGTTCGCCGACCACCTGATCGAGATCCCGTCGGCGCCGACGCTGCTGCAGCCGCTGCTGTCGACGGTGCCGTTGCAGGTCTTCGCGGCGGAGGTCGCGCAGACACGGGGCTACGACGTCGACAAGCCGCGTAACCTCGCCAAGTCCGTCACTGTCGAATAGGCGCGACGTCGGGGGCGCGGCCGGGCCGCGCCCCTACGGAGTGACGACGACGGTGCCCGTCATGTCCGGATGCAGCGAACACGTGTACTCGTAGGTGCCCGATTCGGTGAACGTGTACGTGAACGTGCCGGTCTGCATCAGCCGGCTCCGCAGCACGCTCTTCGCGGCCCCGACACCCACCACGTCGTGGGTGACGCCCCGGTCGTCGAAATTCCAGGTGACGGTGTCTCCGGCCCGGACGGTGATCGTCGAGGGCGCATACGCCATGTTCGCGACCTGCACGACGGGTCCGGTCGTCGCCTCGGGTGCCTCCTCGGCGGGCGAACTGCACCCGGAGACGACGGCTGTCATCGAAATGCTCGCGGCGAGAGCCACTCCGGCGATCCACGACGTTCCACGTACACGCATGGCGTCGAGCGTAGTCTGACCCGGTACCGACCCTTCACTGCACAGCGGCCGGCCGTGGGGCCGGCTCGACGAGGAGTTCCCATGCGGGGCTACTACACCGCTGACGAGGTTCGAGCCGCGGAGGCGCCGTTGCTGGCGTCCCTTCCGGGCGGCGCACTGATGCGACGCGCCGCACACGGACTGGCCACGGTGGTGGCGGCGGAACTGCGGGCGCGGACCGGGGGTGTCGCCGGCCGCACGATCACGGTGCTGGTGGGGTCCGGCGACAACGGCGGGGACGCGCTGTGGGCGGGGTCGATGCTGCGCAGGCGCGGTGTCGCCACCACAGCGGTCCTGCTGAAACCGGAGAAGGCACACGCGGCCGGGCTGGCGGCGTTCACCGCGGCCGGCGGGCGGGTGGCCGCCCCGTCCGACGACTTGGGCCTGCCCGACCTGGTGATCGACGGGATCGTCGGAATCTCCGGCCGCGGACCGCTACGACCCGATGCTGCTGCGCTGGTCGACCGGATCGAGGCGCCGATCGTGTCGGCGGACCTGCCGAGTGGGGTGGACCCGGACACTGGCGCCGTCGACGGGCCCGCCGTGCGCGCCGCGGTCACCGTGGCGTTCGGTGCCCTCAAACCGGTTCACGCGCTGGGCGCGGCGCAGTGTGGCCGAGTCGAGCTGGTCGACATCGGACTGTCGCTCGGTGATGCCGAAATCACCGCTCTGGACGCCGCCGACGTGGGCGCGGCGTGGCCGGTGCCGGGAGCGGACGACGACAAGTACTCGCAGGGTGTGGTGGGGGTCGTCGCGGGCAGCGACGGTTACCCCGGAGCCGGGGTCCTGTGCACGGGCGCGGCGGTCACGGCTACGTCGGGGCTCGTCCGCTATGCCGGGGCGTCCACGGGCGAGGTGCTCGCGCATGCGCCGGAGGTGATCGCGACCACCGATCTCGCGAAGGCCGGACGCGTCCAGTCGTGGGTGGTCGGGCCGGGCATGGGCACCGACGACGCCGCCCGCCGGACGTTGCGGACGGTGCTCGACGCGGATGTGCCCGTACTGGTCGACGCGGACGGACTGACCCTGCTCGCCGAGGACCCGGACCTGGTGCGCTCGCGGACGGCTGCGACGCTGCTGACACCGCATGCCGGGGAGTTTGCCCGGCTGACGGGAAAGGGACCGGGCCCGGACCGGGTGGCGTCGGTGCGCGCGCTCGCCGCCGACTGGAACGCGCACGTGCTGCTCAAGGGGCGGGCCACGGTGATCGCCGAGCCCGGCGGCCGGGTGTTCGTCAACGAGGCGGGCGGTTCGTGGTCCGCCACGGCGGGGGCGGGCGACGTGCTCGCCGGGATCATCGGCGCACTCATGGCCGCCGGTCTCGCCCCGGACCGGGCCGCCGCGGTGGGTGCGCGCGCTCACTCGCTGGCCGCGAACCTGGCGGCCCGAGGCGGCGGCGCCGACCTCTCCGCGGGGCGCGGAACAGCACCGATCTCCGCGGGAACGCTGCTCGCGCACCTCAGGGAGTCGATCAGAGTTCTCCGTGCGGGGGTGTCACCCGACGAAATGCCGGCCACCGCGTGAATGGCAGGATCGAACATATGACGCTTGCTGAAGCAGTACCGGCCGACGACCACGGACACAGCGAACCCGCAGCGCCCGCGCAGGCGGCGCCGGCACCGCAGGCCGAGGCAGTGGTGGATCTGGACGCGATCGCGCACAACGTCCGGATCCTGCGCGACAGCGCTCGGGGCGCGGCGATGATGGCCGTCGTGAAGGCGGACGGCTACAACCACGGCGCGGTAGCCGTGGCCCGCGCGGCGCTGGCTGCGGGAGCGTCGGAACTGGGTGTGACGACCGTGTCGGAGGCCCTGACGCTGCGTCGTGCCGGGATCGACGCACCCGTCCTCGCGTGGCTGCACACCGTCGACGCCGATTTCGCCCCCGCGATCGCGGCCGGTGTCGAACTCGGCGTCTCCTCACCCCGCCACCTCGCCTCGGTTGTAGCTGCGGCGCGGACCGTCGGCACCACGGCGATCGTCACTCTGAAGGTCGACACCGGCTTGAACCGCAACGGGGTGGCACCCGACGAACTGGAGCAGACCCTCGTCGACCTGGCCCGCGCGCAGGCCGAGGGTTCGGTGCGGCTGCGCGGCGTCTTCTCGCATCTGGCCCATGCCGACGAGCCGCACCACGCCTGGATCGATTCCCAGCGGGATCGACTGGTCGCTGCGATCGCGGATGCCAAGCGTCACGGACTGGTCCCCGAAGTGGTGCACCTGTCCAATTCCGCGGCCACCCTGACCCGCCCCGACCTGCGGTTTGACATGGTTCGCCCGGGAATCGCGATATACGGGTTGTCGCCCGTTCCCGAACTCGGTCAGTTCGGGTTGCGCCCGGCGATGACACTGCGATCGAGGGTGGCTCTGGTGAAGAAGGTGGCGGCAGGTGAAGGCGTGTCCTACGGGCACCAGTGGGTGGCCCCGAGGGACACGACAGTGGCGTTGCTGCCGTTCGGGTACGCCGACGGGCTCCCGCGTTCGCTGAGCGGCCGATTCGAGGTCCAACTGGGTGCGGAGCGACGTCCGGGGATCGGACGTGTCTGCATGGACCAGGTGGTCGTCGATCTCGGACCGGACGGCGGGGGAGTCCGGGAGGGGGACACCGCGGTGTTCTTCGGCAACGGGGACCTCGGCGAGCCGATCGCACAGGAGTGGGCCGACAAACTCGACACCATCCACTACGAGGTCGTGACGGGGGTGCGCGGACGCACGGTGCGCAGCTACGTCGGTGGGACGGGCACCTAGGCATGGGTGTGTCGAAGCGGTTGGGACTCGTCGGCGGTGTGCTCAGCGCGCTGGCGCTCGGCTCGGTGGCCGGAGTCAACGCAGTGCGCAGCGCGACCCGGCCCGGCCGCGAGATCTACGGCGACGAGGACTTCACCCTGATGACGCGGGACCGGCGCAGCGTGGTGGTCGCCGAGGACGGCGTGGCGCTCGCCGTCCGCGAGGTGGGTCCGGAGAACGCCCCGGTGACGGCGGTGTTCGTGCACGGGTACTGCCTGGACATGACGTCGTGGCACTTCCAGCGCCGTCAGCTCGCCGAGCGGTGGGGCGACGACGTGCGGATGGTGTTCTACGACCAACGCGGGCACGGCGATTCGGGTGTGCCGTCCGCGGCGAGCTGCACCATCGCTCAGCTGGGCGCCGATCTCGCGACCGTCGTCGAGGCGAAGGCCCCCACCGGACCGATTGTGCTGGTGGGGCATTCGATGGGTGGGATGACGGTGCTCGCCTTCGCCGGGCAGCGGCCCGAGCTGGTTTCGGAGCGGGTGATCGGTGCGGGCCTGGTGGCCACGGCCGCGGCCGGGCTCAGCGAGACCGGATTGACGCGGAACCTGCAGAACCCGGTCATCGACGGCTTCCGGCTCGCGGTCCGGACCTCGCCCGAACTCGTCCAGCACGCGCGCGGCGCGGCCCGCGTCCTGATCACCCCCATCCTGCGGGCGGCGTCGTACGGCACGGACGTGAGTCCGCGGCTGCACAAGTTCTCCGACTCCATGCTGGACCGGACGTCGGTGGTCACCATCGTGAACTTCCTGCGCACGCTCGAACTGCACGACGAGTCCGCGTCACTCGCGGCGCTCGGACACACCCCGTCCGTCGTGGTGTGCGGCGACAGCGACATGACCATCCCGTTCGGCAGTTCCCGGAAACTGGCGGCGGACCTACCGGAGTCCGAACTGGTGCGGGTGCGCGGCGCCGGTCACCTGGTGCAGCTCGAGTTCCCGTCCGTGGTGTCGGACGCGGTCGACCGGTTGTTGCATCGTGGCCTGGCCACATTCCAATCGGGTGAGCAGTCCGATGTCGGCTGAGGAAGGAGTACTGCCCGTGAGCGGGACCGTGGTGCTGGCGACGGCGGAAGACACGGAGGAGTTCGGGCGGAACCTTGCCCGGGGACTCGTCGCCGGTGATCTCGTGGTGCTCGACGGCCCAATCGGTGCGGGGAAGACCGCACTGACGAAGGGAATCGGGGCCGGGCTCGGTGTCCAGGGGCGAGTGACTTCGCCCACATTCGTGATCGCGCGGGAGCACCGGGCGGGCACCCGGCCGGGTGGGGGTGCGCCGGTCGGAATGGTGCACGTGGACGCGTACCGACTGGGCGGCAGCGGCCCGCACGCGCTGGACGAACTCGACGCGCTCGATCTCGACACCGACCTGGCCGCAGCCGTTGTCGTCGTCGAATGGGGCGAGGGCATCGTCGAGCAGCTGGCCGATCGTCACCTGCGGGTACGCCTGCGCCGCGAACCGGAGTCGGATGTCCGCACGGCCCACTGGGAGTGGATTTCCTGACGGGTCGGGTGTCGGGAGCGTATCTGACGTGCGAGTACTCTCAGTTACCGTGCTTGTTCTCGCCATCGACACGTCCACGCCTGCCGTGACCGCCGGAGTCGTCCGGGTTTCGGCCGGCTCCGCATCGGTAGAGGCGGTCCACACGCTCGCGGTGCGGGTGACGGTCAACCCGCGCGCGCACGCGGAAGTGCTCACCCCGCACATCCTGGAGTGCCTCGCCGAGGCGCGGCACGTCCCCGCGGACCTCGATGCGGTGGTCGTCGGGGCCGGGCCGGGTCCGTTCACGGGACTGCGCGTGGGGATGGCCACCGCCGCCGCGTTCGCCGACGCCCTCGGCATCCCGGTTCACGGGGTGTGCAGCCTCGACGCCATCGCGGCGCAGGTGGACGGTGACCGGAATCTGCTCGTCGTCACGGACGCACGCCGGCGCGAGGTGTACTGGGCACGCTATTCGGCGGGAGTTCGGGTGGAGGGTCCCGCGGTGGTGAAGCCGCGCGAGCTCGAGCCCATGCCGTCCGAGGTGGTGGCGGGATCGCCGTCGCACGTCGACTTCTTCGATCTGCCGGTCGAACCGGTGGAAACCCCCTCGCCCGCAGGGCTGGTCGCGGTGGCCGCGGATGCGCTGTTCGGTAGTGCGGCCCCGGCGGCGCTCGTCCCGCTCTACCTGCGACGCCCGGACGCGGTGGAACTGGCGGACCGGAAGAAATGACTTTCCGCATCGAACCGATGGCGGTCGCCGACGCCGAACGGTGCGCGGAGCTCGAGACCCTCCTCTTCGCCGGTGACGGACCCTGGAGCGCACACGCGTTCAGGGCGGAACTCGCCGCTCCGCACGTGCACTACGCCGTGGCGCGGGACGACACCGGCCACGTCGTCGGGTACGCCGGAATCGCCCTGCTGGGCAACGGTTCGCACCCCGAATCCGAGATACACACGATCGGAACCGACCCGGCGTGCCAGCGGCGGGGGATCGGCGGGGCCCTCCTCGACGAGCTGCTGCGCGTGGCCGACACACGGGGCGGCCCCGTGTTTCTCGAGGTGCGCACCGACAACGACGCGGCGATCGCCCTGTACCGACGTGAAGGATTCGAGATCGTGGGAACCCGTAAGAAGTACTACCAACCGAGCGGTGCGGACGCGTTCACGATGCGTCGCCCCGGAACGGGTGAGGAGCCGGTGCAATGATCGTCATGGGGATCGAAAGCTCTTGTGACGAGACCGGAGTCGGCATCGTCCGGTGGAACGGCGACGGGACCTGCGAGCTGCTCGCGGACGAGGTCGCATCCAGCGTCGACCAGCACGCACGCTACGGCGGGGTGGTGCCGGAGGTAGCGTCCCGCGCACACCTCGAGGCGATCGTGCCGACGATGCGGCGGGCCCTCTCTGCCGCCGGGATCGTCAAACCGGACGCACTCGCCGTCACCATCGGCCCCGGTCTGGCCGGAGCCCTGCTCGTCGGCGTCGCGGCCGCGAAAGCCTATGCGGCGGCGTGGGACGTCCCGTTCTACGCGGTGAACCACCTCGGCGGGCACGTGTCGGTGGACACCCTCGAGCACGGACCGATGCCGCCCTGCGTGGCGCTGCTCGTGTCCGGTGGGCACACCCACCTCCTGCACGTCGAGGACCTCGCGAAGCCCATCGTCGAACTGGGCACGACCGTGGACGACGCCGCAGGCGAAGCGTTCGACAAGGTGGCCCGCCTCCTCGGACTCGGATTCCCCGGTGGCCCCGCCCTCGACGCCGCGGCGCAGGACGGCGACCGGAACGCGATTGCCTTCCCGCGCGGCATGACCGGACCGCGGGACGCACGGCACGACTTCTCGTTCTCCGGACTGAAGACGGCCGTCGCGCGGTACGTGGAATCGAAGGAACGGGCCGACGAGTCGTACTCGGTGCCCGACATCGCCGCGAGCTTCCAGGAGGCCGTGGCCGACGTGCTGACGATGAAAGCGGTACGCGCGGCTCGTGACGCCGGCGTGGACACTCTGGTGCTCGGTGGCGGCGCGACGGCCAACTCGCGTATCCGCGCGCTCGCCGAGGAACGCTGCGCCGAAGCCGGTCTGACCCTGCGAGTCCCGAAACCTCGCCTGTGCACCGACAACGGAGTGATGATCGCCTCGCTCGGCGCGCATCTGATCGCCGGCGGCGCCGCGCCCTCCCTGCTCACCGTGGCCAGCGACCCCGGGCTGTCGGTGGCGACCAGTCAGGTGTTCAGCTGACCGGAATGGTGACGGTCTGCGTGGCCGGGGGAGTCAGCGCCTCACCGGGTTGAGAGCCGCTCGGCTGCGCCCCGGCGGGAGCGCTCGGAGCGACCGTGCCCGGCGCCGGGACCATCGGGAAGAGCCCTTCGGGTGCGGCGGGCACCGATTCCGCGGGCGCAGTCGGTGCCGCGGGCGCCGCAGGCGCGGTGGATTCGGCGGGTGCACCGGGTGCACCGGTGGGCGGAGGTGCCACTTCGGGACCACCGGGTGCGGGCGCGACGGGGCGCGGTTCGTTCGGCGTCGATTCGCCGGGAACCTGCGGCCACAGCGGCGGAATCGCGGGCCACTCGATGTGCGGCCACGAGGGCTGCGGCGGCTCCGTTCCGGGCAGCGTCGGACGCGCAGGAGTCGTGGGGGTCGGCAGGGGGGTGGTGGTGCGCGGGGGCGTCGTCTCGGTCGTCGAATCGGGCGCCTGCGCAGGAATCTGGTCGGTGCGCGGTTCGGACGTGGGCGGGGCAACCTGATTCGGGTAGTACTCCGAGGTCGGCGTCGGATCGTACGACGGAATCCGCGTGGCGGGAGGCTCGTCGGTCGTCGTGGTCGCGACCTGCTCGGCGGTCTGGAAACTGTCGGTCCCCGCAGGGGAGACGTTGGGATCGGGTGCGGGCGCGAGTTCCTTCACGCCGTAACCGAGAACGAGGCCGCCGACCACCAGCGCGCCGACGAGAGCCCCCGACACCTTCGCGGCCGAACCGGGGCGGTTCGACTCGGTGGCCGGGTAGTCGCGGATGGCCGAGGACACGGCGAGCAGCGCCGCACCCTTCGCGGTCGCCGTGTCGGGTTCGGGCACCGCGATGACCCGGGCGGTGACGGCGTCGGTGACGGCGGCGGCGATCGCGGGAATGTTCGCGCCGCCGCCGACCAAGGCCAGGGCCTCGGGCCGGCGCGGAGAGTCGGCGATCGTGGCACGGATGAACTCCACCGCGACGCGGACGGTCGGTGCGACGATCTCGTCGAACCCGGTGCGGCTGATCTCGATCGGGCGGACGCCCTGCAGATCGATGTCGACGTGCGACTTCGGCTCCGAGGACAACTGCTCCTTGGCGACGCGGCACCGCGCCGAGAGCAGATCCCGGTCCAGGTGCCGCAGGGGATGCGGAGTGGTGAGGCTGCCGACGACGTGGTGGAAGATCAGGTCGTCGATACCGGTGCCGCTCACGTGGCTCGTGCGGTCGGCGTGCAGGACGGTGCCGTCCACCTGATCGACGACGGCGACGGACAACCCGGACTCACCGAAGTCGACGATCGCGACGGTGGCATGCTGTGCGACCTCGCCGGTGTGCCGCAGGTAGGTGAGGGTGGCCGCGGTCTCGGGCACGAGGTGCACACGATGGCGCTGCCTGCTGACGGCGCTGCGGATCGAGTGGGCCTGCTCCTGCGTCCGGTACGCGACGGCGAACGCGTCGGGGGTGGTGGGATCGGCGGGAACCTGGGTGGTCATCAGCGAGATCGACGAGCGGACCAGATCACCGAGGTCGGTGTGGGCCTGATCGGCGGACAGGTAACGGAACTCGACGTTCTGCGCGCCGTTGGAGGCGGTGGTGACGAGCGCGGAACTCACACCTGCCGCGCCGGTCGACATCCCCAGGGACATACCCATCACACACCCCCTCACGTTTTCGACGCGTGACCTGCTGTCTCTGCCGGAACGCCCTGTTCAGCGGGTATTCCCTGCCCGTTGAATCGGCGACTGTTATCTGAACGTTACAGAAAACAAACGGATTTCGCTCCCGACTTCCGGCCCCCGAAGACGAAGATGGCGCTCGATATCCGGTCTCACCTGCACAGTTGTCCAAAGGAATCTCATGGGACGCGCCAGCGATTTTCGCAACCTCACGAGACGCGAGCGCCGACGGCTTCTGGTGCGCGCATTCGTGCGCCCGCTGGGCACCGTCGTCCTGTGCGCGGTGGTCTACTTCGCCCTGCCGTGGACCTCGATCGGGAACATGTCCGCTCTGCTCTTCCTGGCGGGGGGCCTGCTGGTCGTCGGCTCGGCGGCGGTCTGGCAGATCCGCCGGATCTTCCGGTCCGACGTGCCTGCGCTCCAGGCCATCGAGGCACTCTCCCTGATCCTGCCGCTCTACCTGCTGGGGTTCGCGACAGGATATTGCCTGATGTCCGAAAGCGATCCGCGTTTCTTCACCGAACCGCTCACTCGGATGGGTGCGCTGTACTTCTCGCTCACCGTGTTCTCCACCGTCGGGTTCGGCGACATCGCCGCGACGACCGATGCGTCGCGAGCCGTCGTGAGTGTGCAGATCATCGGAAATCTGATCCTTCTCGGCGTCGGCATCCGCGCGGTCGTCGCGGCCGTCGACTGGGCCCGCAAGCGCCGGAACTAGCGACCCGACACCAGCACCAGTTCGACGTTCCGGTCGGCCGTCCCGCCGCCCAGGTCGGGGTCGGCGTGAATGTCGTTGAACGACAACTCCCGGTACAGCGACGCCAGCCCGAGCGGTGAGAGGTCGGTGTGGTCCACGGCGTACGGGCTGTCGGCCTCGAACAGCGTGGTGAGCAGCGACACGGTTCCGTCGACGTTGTCGACCACCTCGATGATCCGCCCGTGCTGGGGGAAGTCGATGTGCGAGGCCGTGTTGATCTCCCAGAACGACTGCTCCGGAGTGGATCCGGGCCACGGGGTGATCCGGTTCTCGTGGGTGTGTCCGTTGACCCAGGCGAGGACGTTCGGGAATCGGTGCAGCAGGTCCACCAGTCGCGAACCACGGATCCGGGGTTCCGCCGGGGCGGCGGGGTCGGGGACGACGTTGTCCATGCTGCCGCTGGTGTGGTGGCTGAACAGGACGAACCAGGTGTCGCTGCGTGCCTGCGACACAGGGTTGCCCGCGGTGTCGTAGTACCGGCTGCTGCCTGCCGCCAGGGTGTCCTCGATCCACCGGAACTGCGCGGCGCCGAGCGAGCCGTCGACGAACCCCGCCCGGTTGGTGGAATCCATGCTGATTCCGACGACACCGGGTGCGATCTCGAACGAGTAGTAGCCGATTCCGGTCTCGCCGGCGTCGGGTGCGAAGCCGTGACCGGCCGGTCCGGGGCCGGTGTTGGCCGGGTCCAGGTGTGCGGCGATGAACTGGCGGGGAGTGAACGGTGCCCGCGTGGGGTCGGGGGTGACGACCCGCGGGGGTGTGGTGAACGCGGACAGCGCAGCGGGAATGGCGCCGGGGTCGAACTTGGTGGCGATGTCGACGGCCTTCGCCTGCTCCGGCGACCCGGGGACCTCGAACTTCAGCGAACCGGTGTACATGGCTTCGAGCGGGGGGATGCCGCTCGGGACGGTGCCCTCCACCGAGTCGTCGTGGTTGCCGAAGACGCAGTACCAGGGGGTGTTCAGGCCGGGGCTGGTGACGGGGGCGATCGCCGCGCCGAGCAGGCCGGGGATCTCGGGGAACCCGGCCTTCTTGTACATGTCCTGGACGGAGGACTCCGGGTTCCAGTACAGGTCGGCCCCGGAGTTCTGCACGCCTTCGTAGCGGTCGGGGGCGCCCGTGTTGGGGACGATGGTGCCGCCGTTGAGCGCGGTGAGGAACCACCCGAGTTCGGCGAATTCCTTGTTGTCGGTGTTGTCGCCGGTACTTACGACCGCATCGAACGCGCGCTGGGTGTGCGGGCCGGACGCGAGGGCGTTGACGCGGGCGACCAGGGCGACGAGACCCTGCGCGGTGAGCGTCTCGTGCGGGCGGAACGCGGAACCGGTGAAGGGGTGGACGTATTCGAAGCGCATCGGGGACTGGGCGTCGACCAGGTGGACGTCGGTGAGCTGGACGAGGGAGGCGAGTGCGGTGCGCCGGTCCTCGCGCCCGCTGCGGGCCTCGGCGAGTTCGGTGCGGACGATCGTCGGCCACCCCGGTCCCGCGCCGAGTCTGCGGTAGCCGGAGCTTCCGAGGGGGACGGCCACCGCTTCGAGGGTGGTGCCTGCCCCGGAGGTCGGGAGCGGGGCCGCGCCCGCGTACTGCAACCCCCACGGGCGTGCTCCGAACCCCACCGTCCCGATCGCCCCGAGCCCGGCAAACGTCAGGAATTTACGCCTATTGATGTCAGACACCAGAGGAACCTTAGGTGACGACCCCTGAGACAGGACGATATTCGGCGCGGCGCGATCTACCACCCCCTTCTCCTTGAGGGTTGGCACTCTCACGTATAGAGTGCCAAGTGGCGCCGATCGAGCTCCGGCACCCGCGACGACGGGGCTGTGTGAAGTGCCGTAAACGGAACACTCAAACAGGAGTCCGGAGAAGTCTCCGGATCCGCATACCCCAAAGTGGAGGGCTCATCGTGGCGAGCGTCAACATCAAGCCGCTCGAGGACAAGATCCTCGTCCAGGCCAACGAGGCTGAGACGACGACTGCCTCCGGCCTGGTCATTCCCGACACGGCCAAGGAGAAGCCCCAGGAGGGCACTGTCGTCGCAGTCGGCGAAGGCCGCGTCAACGAGCAGGGCAACCGCATCCCGGTCGACGTCAAGGAGGGTGACACGGTCATCTACTCCAAGTACGGCGGAACCGAGATCAAGTACGCCGGCCAGGAGTACCTGATCCTGTCGGCACGCGACGTGCTGGCTGTCGTCTCCAAGTAAGCCATACGTGATCCGCCCCGGAGTCCCCACAGGATCCCGGGGCGGAGTGCGTTCACGCGCGTAACCCTGAGATCCAGGAGAAGACAGAACACATGTCCAAGCAGATTGAGTTCAACGAGATCGCACGCCGGTCTCTCGAGCGTGGAGTCGACAAGCTTGCCGACGCGGTCAAGGTGACCTTGGGTCCGCGTGGCCGCCACGTAGTGCTGGCGAAGGCCTTCGGCGGCCCGACCGTCACCAACGACGGTGTCAGCATCGCCCGGGAAATCGAGCTCGAGGACCCGTTCGAGAACCTCGGAGCGCAGCTCGTCAAGAGCGTCGCCACCAAGACCAACGACGTCGCAGGCGACGGCACCACCACCGCGACCGTGCTGGCTCAGGCCATCGTGCGGGGCGGTCTGAAGAACATCGCCGCGGGTGCGAACCCGATGGCGCTCGGCATCGGCATCAACGCCGCGGCCGACAAGGTCGTCGAGGCACTGCTCGCCGCCGCGAGGCCGGTCGAGGGCAAGACGTCCATCGCCCAGGTCGCGACCGTGTCCTCGCGTGACGAGGAGATCGGCGAGATGGTCGGCGAGGCGCTCACCCGCGTCGGCACCGACGGCGTCGTGACGGTGGAGGAATCCTCGACCCTGGCGACCGAGCTCGTGATCACCGAGGGCGTCCAGTTCGACAAGGGCTACCTGTCGCCGTACTTCGTCACGGACCTCGACGCACAGAAGGCCGTGTACGAGGACGCACTCGTGCTGCTGTTCCGCGAGAAGATCACGTCCCTGCCCGACTTCCTGCCGCTGCTGGAGAAGGTTGCCGAGAGCGGCAAGCCCCTCCTCATCATCGCGGAGGACGTCGAGGGCGAGGTTCTCTCGACGCTCGTGGTCAACTCCATCCGGAAGACCATCAAGGCCGTCGCCGTCAAGGCGCCGTTCTTCGGTGACCGCCGGAAGGCGTTCCTCGACGACCTCGCCGTCGTCACCGGCGGCACGGTCATCAACTCCGACGTCGGCCTCACGTTGAAGGACGCCGGACTGGACCTGCTCGGCAGCGCCCGCCGCGTCGTGGTCAGCAAGGATGACACCACGATCGTCGACGGCGCAGGAACCGACGACGACATCAAGGGCCGCGTCGCGCAGCTGCGCCGCGAGATCGAGAACACCGACTCCGACTGGGATCGCGAGAAGCTCGAAGAGCGTCTGGCGAAGCTGGCCGGTGGCGTCGCCGTCATCCGGGTCGGCGCGGCCACGGAGACGGACCTCAAGGAGCGCAAGTTCCGCGTCGAGGACGCCGTCAACGCCGCGAAGGCTGCAGTCGCCGAGGGCATCGTCCCCGGTGGCGGTTCCGCCCTCGTCCAGGCGAGCACCGAGCTGGCCGACAACCTCGGTCTGACCGGGGACGAGGCCACGGGCGTCAAGGTGGTGCGCGAAGCACTGCAGGCGCCGCTGTTCTGGATCGCCAGCAATGCCGGTCTCGACGGTGCCGTCGTCACCAGCAAGGTTGCCGAGCAGCCCAAGGGCCACGGTTTCAACGCCGCGACCCTCACCTACGGCGACCTGCTCGCCGACGGTGTCGTCGACCCCGTCAAGGTCACCCGCTCCGCGGTCGTCAACGCGGCCTCGGTCGCGCGGATGATCCTCACCACGGAGAGTGCCGTGGTCGAGAAGCCCGCGGAAGCGGAAGAGCAGCAGACCGGCCACGGGCACAGCCACTAGGCTCTGCCGTCGCGGCCGATCGGGCTCCGATCGTTCGAACGAGAAACCCCCGTGCGGATCACCGCGCGGGGGTTTCTCTGTGTCCGGCGGCGGCCGGATCAGCTCAGTTGCAGCACCGCGAACGGCTCCGACGTCGGCTGGGGTGACCCTCCGGGCGGTTCGACGGTGACGGCCAGCTTCGACATCGACCCCACGTCGTCGAGGACGATCGTCGTGGTCGGCTGCATGTCGCCGGCCGACATGGTTCCGGCGGGCACCGGGGCGTCCCCGGATTCGGGCATCAACCACAGCTGATACACGGTGTCCGCGCTGGGCGGGGCGACACCGTCCATCACGAACACCACGGCGTCCTGCGACTTCGAGTAGCTGGCGGTCGCGGACCCGCCTGCCGCGATCGGACTCGTCGACGAGTGCATGTCGGCGGCGTCGAGCACCTGTTCCGAGACTGTGGGCGCCGGGCCTTCCGTGAGCTGCCGGACGATCACCGTTCCGCCGGCGAGCACCCCGACGGCCGCGGCGGCGGCGACGGCGATCTGCCAGCGCCGCCTGCGGGAGCGACGCTCGGCGAGCGACGTCGGCGCGGGCGCGGGACGCCTGATCTCATCGAGGACCCGGATCCGCACCCGTGGCGGCGGTTCGACGGCGCCCACCGCGCTCACCACCGCGAACGCTTCGCGGATCCGCCGGACCTCGTCGGTGAACGTGGAGCGGGTGTCCTCGTCGGTGCCTGCGAGATCGGTGTCGAGTTCGCGGCGCTCGGTGTCGTCGAGTGCGTCGAGTGCGTACGGGTAGGCCATGCCCACGAGTTCGTCGTTCATGTCACAGACCTCCCAGGCAGCCGCGAAGACGCGTCAATCCGTCACGGATGCGCGTCTTCACCGTCGACAGCGCGACCCCCAGCTGGGAGGCGACCTCCCGGTAGGTGCGGCCGTCGTAATACGCCATCGCAACGGACTCACGCTGCATGTCCGTGAGCGAGTCGAGGCAGACGAGCACCGATTGATGCTCGAGCCGGCGAGTCACCTCCTCGGTGACGTGGTCGAACGGCCCCGCGATGTTGGTGGTCTCGTAGAGGGATTCGCGGTCGGTGCCTGCCTGCTCCGAGCGCACGCGGTCGACGGCCCGGCGGTGCGCGAGTGTCATCAGCCACGACATGACGGAACCCTTTGCCGGGTCGAAGTTCGACGCGGTGCGCCAGGCCTGGAGGAAGACTTCCTGCGTCGTCTCCTCCGCATACCCGGGGTCGCGCAGCACCCGCAGGACCATGCCGTGGACTCGGGCGCTCGTCCGGTCGTAGAGTTCGGCGAATGCGTCGGCGTCCCCGTTCGCCACGCGGGCCATGGTGTCGTGGAGCTCCGCGGATTCGGTGGCCCGGGCGCTGTGTGCCCCGGCCGCGTCCGCCGAGCACACGTCGTCTGCCGGGGTTTTGCCCTCGTGGTTCGTCACCAGCGCTCGTCTCGCTTCATCGAGAACCACGGTAGCGTGCATGTCCGCTCATCTCCTCCAGCCGGTAGGCATTCGGAGACCGAGTCGCCGTGGATGGGTGGCGAGGGGATCGAAGTGACGCGAGGAACCCTCGCACGGCGGCGAGGGGCCCTCGGTGAGTGTGGGCGAGCGGTCAAACGGCGATCCGGCCGCGTCTGTGCCGGGCGTGCATCTCGCGTTCCGTTTCGGACATTCCACCCCAGATCCCGTACGGCTCGGACACGCTCAGCGCATGACTGCGGCACTGGGCGAGGACCGGGCAGCGTCTGCACATTTCCTTCGCACGGGTTTCCCGCTGTGCGCGGGCACGGCCGCGCTCCCCGTCGGGATGGAAGAACATCGAGGAGTCGACTCCGCGGCACAGTCCGTGCATCTGCCAATCCCAGATATCCGCGTTCGGGCCGGGAAGGTGGTTGGGTGCAGGCATGTGGACTCCTTAGCTGCAAGCTCGCCTCGGGCGGCGAGTGGACCGTGGGCTCGACGTTCAAGCCGCTGAATCATTCACGTTGCTAACCGTAGAGTCGGTTCGGAAATCGCGTCAATAGTTGTTCACAGTGGGGATTTACATATCCCACGAGCTGAAAGTTAACCTGGAAAATATTTACTTTCCCGCGTTTCCGTGTTTCCGTTTCGGGTTGAAAGACCTTGGGGTACGGGTAACGATGTGCGGGTGCCCCAGCCCGCGGAGCCTGAAACGCAGACCCCCTCCGGATCTCCGGACGAGGGACCCACGATGTCGGTATCCGCGCTGGCCAGAAGGCTCGGGGTGGCACCGTCGACGCTTCGCACGTGGGACCGCCGCTACGGCATCGGCCCCTCCGTCCACCCGCAGGGAAGTCACCGGCGATACACGTCGCGCGACGTCGCCCGGCTCGAATGCATGCAACAGGCTCTGGACGGTGGTGCAAACTCCGCGGAGGCCGCGAGATATGCGATTAACGCAATGGCTACATATTCGTCAGAAAGCGGCCGCCGGCCGGGCGGCGAAAATCTGGATGACAACTCGGTGAACGGGACGAAAACAGGCTCGTCGAACCTTTTGTCGTCCTTTTCCGGCCTCGCCGACGCGGAGGCCGCCGTCCGCAATTTGTCGGGTGCGTTGCTGGCGCGAGACGTCGTGACCATCCGCCGGATCGTCGTGCGGGCGGTCGCGGAGCGAGGATTCAGCTCCATGTGGACGACGGTGGTCGCTCCGGTGCTCGAATGGGCGGACGACGGCAGGAATTCCGACGCTGCCGCTGTGAGCGTCCGTGTCTTCGCCGAATGTGTCGCGGGGATTCTGTCCACGATGACCCTGGATGCACCGATCGGCGGCGGTGGCCGGGTCCTGCTCGTGCAGGTGCCCGCGGACACGCCGGACGCGGTTCCCGCGGACCCGTACGGTCTCGAATTCCGGGCCCTGGGCGCCGCCCTGGCCACGGCGTCGGTGGACACGCGGATCGCGCTGCCACTGTGCCGGTCGGCGTTGCTCGCCGCCGTGACCAACGCCGAACCGGACGTGATCGTCCTCTGGTTGCCCGCCGCCGGATGCGACGTACCTTCCCTGCTGCGGGCGATCCGCCGCAGGCGCACCGGGCTGACGGTGCTGGCGGGCGGTCCCGGCTGCCGGACACAGTCGCTACCACGGACGATCACGGTGCTGGGAGCGCTGGATGCGGCCGTGGGCGCCGTCGCTGCGGTCACCTGACCGGTGCGAGGGCGGGCGATGCGATGATCTCGGCGTGCCCGACTCCTCTCTCCGTTCCGCAGTCACGAATCCACTGATCCGCGCGGCGTTCGGCGCCGATCCGGGCGTGAGCCCCCTGCCGGAGTCGGACGTTCCCGTCGAACGCTGGATGCGGGCGGTGGCCTGGGGTGCCCGCGGGTACTACAGCCGATCCCGCGCCGAACTGGACGCCCTGACGCGCGGCGGGGTTGCCGAACCCGCGGTCGTCTCGCTCGCCTGGAGCACGCAGGCGTCGCTGCTGAGACAGCTCGGCTGGCACGCCGTGTCGTCCGGATTCGATGGCCGGGCCCTGGCCGTCGTCGGGACGGGTCCCGGAGCGTCGGACGGTGTTCTCGCCGTGGAGGCGCGGTGCGACGCAATGACGGGACTCGCCGCCGACGCGCTGGGGTGCGGCCGGCTCGCACTGGGCAGGCGGCTGCTCGATCGGTGCGCCGAGCACCTGGACGTGCACGCCCACGGCGAACTGTGGCGGCAGCACGTCCGGAGGCACTGGGTGAGCGCGGAGTTGTTCCTCGCGGACGGGGACTTCACCGCGGCGCGCCGCCACGCCGAGGCCGCGGCAGAAATTTCGGAGGCCGCCGGATCGGTCCGGCACCACGTCAAATCGGACCTGCTGCGGAGTGCGTCGATGACGGGGGAGTCCGATTCCGGTCCGGCGGCGCGGCTCGCCGCGGATGTGCTCGACCGCTGCGATCGGTACGGCCTGATACCCCTGAAGTGGGCGGCTGCGATGTTGCTGAGTGGTGTGACGTCCGACTCACGTGCGGAGGCGGTGTCCGAGGAGTGCGAAGCGCTCATCAGGGCGCGAGGTGGGCGCTTCCGAATCTGACACCGCTGATCGGGCCCCGTGGGCCCGTGTTGTTCACGAATCGGTGCGAATCCGGGCGAATACCGTTCGGTCCGCACCGTTACTCTTGGAGTGTTCCGCTGAGAGCGGGAGCACACCCATCGGGGGAGGTGCCACTGTAACGCCAGGATATTCAGCAACGATGACTAACACGAGCGAGGAGTTGGACTCCGCCGTCGCCGCTGCAACGCAGGGTGACCGGGCCGCTTTAGCTCTGGTCCTGGAAAACATTCGGCCCTTGGTTGTGCGTTACTGCAGAGCCAGGGTCGGTGCTGCGGAGAGGGGACAACTCTCTGCGGACGACGTGGCACAAGAAGTGTGCCTCGCCGTGATGACGGCCCTACCTCGCTACGAGGATCAGGGCCGGCCGTTCATGGCATTCGTCTACGGGATCGCCGCGCACAAGGTCGCCGACGCGCATCGGAACTCCGCACGTAACAAGTCGGAGCCCGTCGCCGAAGTACCTGATGTCGTCGCCAACGATGACGGACCCGAACAGCGGGCGCTGGACTCGGAAGCGAGCAGGCAGATGAACGAACTGCTGAGCACGCTGCCGGAGAAGCACCGGGAGATCTTGATCCTCCGGCTCGTGGTCGGTATGTCAGCCGAGGAGACGGCCGCGGCCGTGGGTAGTACCGCGGGAGCTGTCCGCGTGGCTCAACACCGAGCCATCGCGAAACTGAAAAAAGAAGTGACAAAGGCAGGTGAGAGGTTTGGYTAGGGGCATSMAGCGCAACGGCAATCCCGATGCCGATCTCCCAGGAGACGACGCACCGGTGGACGTCGCGGCWGTGCGCCGCGACGACGCAYTGATCGACGCGATCGCCGGTGGCGGTCCCGTCGCAACGGATTCGCCGGARCARKACSARCTCGCGCTTCTGCTGACCAATTGGCGTGCCGACATCGTGTCGACGCCGATGCCGACCGGGCCGCTGCTCGACGACGTGATCGCGGCGATCGACGCCTCGGACAACGCCCGTTCCGCACGCAGCGCCGCCCGCGGCAAGCTCCGGCTGTTGCGACCCATCGCAGGCGCTGCCGCCGCGATCGCGGTCGTCATGGGCGGCGCCACCATCTTCTCGTACAACGCCGMACCCGGCGATCCGCTGTGGAGCGTCAAGTCGGTCGTGTTCAGCCAGCAGGCCGATTCGACCGTYGCRCAGATCGACACCACGTCCCAGCTGCAGGAGGCCGAACGGCTGATCGCCGCGGGCGACGCGGAGTCGGCGAAGAACCTGCTCGACGGCGCCGCCGACCGTGCCGGCGGGGTCCGCGACGCTGACACGCGCAACGAACTCGACGCGTGGCGGGCGAAGCTGGCCGCGGAACTCGAGAAGATCGCTCCCACCCCACCCCCGGCGACGACAACGCCGGGAACCACCACCACCGGCGCGTCGACGCAGACCACCCAACTGCCTGCCACCGTGCAGGGAACACCCGGTTCCACGACGGTGCCGGGAGTCGGGCAGTTGCCGGGAACCCTGCCCACGGATCTACAGATTCCGGGACTGCCGCCCACTTCACTGCCGCCGCTACCCACCTTGCCGCCGCAGCAGCTTCCGCTTCCGCCCGAGACGTTGCCATCCACCAGCCCGGAACCCCCCATCACGGTGGTCCCGCCTCCGCAGCCGCCCCTGCCTGTCCCTTCCGACACCCCGACCACACAACCACCCCCGCCTGTGCCGCCGGACAACCCGACCACACAACCACCCACCCAGCTGCCGCCGCAGGAGCCTTCGTCGGCGCCGCTCCCGCAAATACCGCCGGAAAACCCGACCACGGAACCACCCACCCAGCTGCCGCCGCAGGAGCCTTCCTCGGCGCCGCTCCCGCAGCCGGTCCCGACCAGCTGACTCGCTCCGCACTGACCATTCGATTTGATGCGCAACCCACGGCGAACCCCAAACCTACTGTGCACCAACGCTTCCTGATGCATCAACCTCACGGAAACGGGAGGGGCCGGAGGAATCCGGTCAGGAGCTTTGCCCAAGAGCCCGCCGGGGCGGCACCAGGCCTCGAGATCGGCGGCAACAGCAGCCGGATCAGAGTGCATCCCCGAGCGGGTGGGCGATATCCGGATCGACGTGCTCCGGTGATCGCAACGAGTTCGGCGGTCACCTGGCACCGAGCGAACTCGTTGGATTCACCATCTCCGGCGCATGTCGTGGGCGGTTGCCCTGCGCTAGCCGTGTCACCTCACCGTCGGAGGTATCCCGACGGCACCTTGGGTGTTTCGCAGCACGATTGCCACGAGATTCATCACGGCCGTGTTGCTGCTGCCTATGCGGCCGGCGCCTTGGCCTGAGCGAGATGAAAGGCGTCTACGATCTCCGCCGAGATCCGGCCACGGGCCGATATATCGAGGCCCTCGCCGATCGCCCACTCGCGAATCTCCTTGGTCGTCCTCTTCGCCGGAGCCTTGCTCGCCGCCGCGCTGTTCAATGGAGCCGTCCTCGCGGCTGTCTTCTTCGCGGCCGTCTTCTTCGCGGCTACCTTCTTCGCGGCCGTCTTCTTCGCGGCGACCTTCTTCACGGCCGGCTTCCCCGCGACGACCTTCTTCGCCCGAACCGTCTCTGCCTGAACCTTCTGTACCTGAGCGTCATGGAAGGCCCGCTCGACCTCGGCCGAGATTCGGCCACGGGAAGACACATCAAGACCGGCACCGATTGCCCACTCGCGAATATCCTTGGTCGTCTTCGCCGCCGGAGCCTTCCTCACGACAGGCTTCTCCGTATCTACCTTCTTCACGGCCGACGTCTTCACAACCGACTTCTGCGCGGCTATCTTCTCAGCAGCCGGCTTGCCCGCAGCGACCTTCTTCGCCGGACCCCTTGTTGCCTGAACCTTCTTTGGCTGACCCTTCTTGGCCTGAGCGCCCTCGAAGGCTTCTACGATCTCAGCCGGAATCCGACCACGGGCAGACACATCAAGACCCGCACCGATCGCCCACTCGCGAATATCCYTGGTCGTCTTCGCCGCCGGAGCCTTCTTCGCGGCCACCTTATTCACGGCTGCCTTCGTCACGGCCGCCTTCACGGTGGCCGAATTCTTCGCCTGAACCTTCTTCGCCTGAACCTTCTTCGCCGGAGCCGTCTTCGCCTGAACCTTCTTGGCCTGAGCGTCCTCGAAGGCTTCTACGATCTCWGCCGGAATCCGACCRCGGGSMGACACATCRAGACCCGCACCGATCGCCCACTCGCGAATCTCTCTGGTCGTCTTCGCCGAACCTTTCGAACCATTCGGTGACTGGGCCATCTTGTTCTCCTTCTTCGCGGGCAATCGTCGAACGCACACAGTAACGGCAAACTTCTCTCGGTAGTCAAAAAGCTCACCTGAGCTAACTTTTCGACGTCTCCAGCTATTACCTATCTGGGCAGGCCAACACGATACTCTGGGCTCCACAGCGCGACTCGCCCCCCGAAAGCCGCTTCCCCACCACCCCCGAAAATGCTTCGCCCGCTGCAGCATCAAATGCGTAAGCTGTGACGCATTTGGCGATGTGAGGTTTCAGCAGAGCGTGTGCCGAATCACACCTGCACCGAGTCGTGAGGTCTGAAACTGTAAGCACACCATAACCGATGCAAATTACGTTCCTACCCTCACCAGTTGATTACCAAACACACACCCCAGACGTCGGCGAGTCACTATTCGCCCAAAGCCCTCCGCAGGCGACCCCAGGGGGCTTGCCCCAACCCAATGAACGTCCGCATTGCCCTCACCCCAGCCACGACGGTGATACGCGGTGATCGTCGTCTTCAGGACCTGCCCGCCATCGGCATCATCACCGCATCATTTGGTGCCCACCCTGGGCGGGTGATCCCGGCGGACCTGCTCGAGTCCATTCCGCCAACCTGGATGCATTGGCGACGTCGATCATCACCGACAGCCGTGATCCCCTAGCGCCCGGTTGGCGCTCGATGGGCGGCGGTGGTCTCCTTACTCAACAGGTAACTCGCGTGCTCGACGAACTGCCCGGTCATCGGATGGCGATCGTTCCGGGGCCACGTGAGGTACACCTCCACCGGGGCGACATCGGGTAGCGCGGTGTAGCTGACGCCTGGATGCGGATGGCTGTATTCCGTGGCGACACTGGTTAACCCGATCGCTTCACCTGTAGCGATCGCGGTCAACCACTCGTCAACATTTGCAACGACCACCGTACTTTCAGGACGCTCGTTCGCCGGCCACAAATCCAAGTCAGCCGTTCCCGCGGTGGAGCACAGTGCAATGCGTCGCCTCGACAAATCGCTGAGTGACAACGGACCTGTCTGATTGAGCGAATCGTCCTCGGCAACCGCAACCATGCGATCTTCATACCCTAGGAGCACGTGTTCGAACGTGTCCGGACCGGGGAACGACGACCGGAAGAACGCAATGTCGACCTCGCCCTTCCTCAGGGCAAGTTCGGGGTTGTCGACCTGCCTGACAACGAGCGCCGCATCGGGATTTTCGTCCTTCCAGGTTCGTAGCAATGTCACCGTATGCCGCCCCAGCGCCGACCATGCGTATCCGACCCGCAGGGGAGCTGGTCCGGCCGTGGCCTCGGCGATGGCGTCGTCGACGCTCTGAAGTATGCGGTGTGCCCTTTCCCATAACCGCCTGCCTGCCGCGGTGAGTTCCAAGCTTCGTGTGGTTCGTTCGACCAACCGTGTTCCGACCCGCTCCTCGAGTTGATTGAGTGTGCGCGACAACGCTGGTTGCGCCGTGTGTAAGGCGGCAGCAGCAGCCGTGATACTTCCCTCGTCCCCGATCGCCGCAAGCGCACGCAGATGCCGCAACTCGATATTCATAACTTTCAAGCATAACCGGTCGTCAAGAAGTATTTCTCTTCCTACTATCGGTGTCGATAACTTGGCCGCATGAACATCCTGCTTATCGGATCCACCGGCCGACTCGGATCTGCGGTCTACACCGCACTCGCAGATCGTGGCCACAAAATTGTCACCGCCAACCGCACTGGAGGCGACTTCCGTGCCGACATCACAGATCCTGGAGCCGTGGCCGCACTCTACGAGAAGGTGGGTGTACTCGACGCCGTCGTGAGCGCTGCAGGCGTCGTACCGTACAAGCCCATTCAGCAGATGACCGACGATGACTACTCCGCCGCGTACGCGGGTAAGGTCCGCAGCCAGGTGGAGTTGGTCCGCCAAGGGATCGACCGGGTCTCCCTCACGGGATCGTTCACCCTCATCACGGGCATCCTCGCGCGTACCCCCATTCCCACCGGGACCGCCGCGTCCCTCGCGAACGGGGCGGTCGAAGCCTTCGTTCGGGCCGCCGCGATCGAAATCGCCCCGCAGCGCATCAACGCCGTCAGCCCCACCGTGTTCACCGAGGCACTGGATGCGTACGGGGACTATTTCCCAGGCTTCTCCTCCGTCGATCTCGCCGACGTCGCGCAGGCCTACATCCGCTCCATAGAAGGCGCACAGACCGGTCAAATCTACAAACTTGACTAAATCTCCGTGCTGAGAAACCCAGTCGTTCAGCGAAATCTCACTATTCCCTGTCAGGAAGCGATCCCGCCCTATGAGCACCACTTCCCCCATCCCGCAGCAACCCACGCAGGACGCGTACGACGTCGTCATCATCGGCGGCGCCACCAGCGGCTCTGCGATCGCCTGGTACCTGAGCACCAACCCCGACTTCACGGGCTCGATCCTGGTTGTCGAGCGCGACGCCGGGCTGACGCACTCCGCCACCATGGCAAGCAACAACTGTATGCGTCAACAGTTCGCCACCCAGATCAACGTCGAGATCGCCCAGTACGCGGCTGAATTCGTGAAGAAGTTCCGGGAGAACCTGGGTGGAGACCTCGCCATCCCGCACATTCCGATCCGGAACTTCGGGTACCTGTACCTCGCCGACAACGAGGAGTTCGCCGAGACACTGCGTGAGGATCAACAGCTTCAGGCATCATGCGGGGCCGGCACCGCGATTCTCGCGCGTGACCAGATCGCCGAGAAGTATCCCTTCTACAACCTCGACGACATCGTTGCGGGAAGCCTCAACACAGTCGACGAAGGCGCCTTCGACGCCCTGGCCATGGTCGAGTGGCTCCGCGGCAAGGCCCGGGAAAATGGTGCCGACTACATCGAGAACGAAGTCGTCTCCATGACCCGCTCAGGTGAACGCATCGACAGCGTCACGCTCGAGACCGGTGAGGTGATCAGCGCGGGAACGGTTGTCAATGCTGCAGGCACCCGCGCGGGACTCGTCGCGCAATTGGCGGGCGCGGATCTGCCGATCGAAGCTCGACGCCGCTACACCTACATCTTCTCCGCAGAGACTCCGCTGGATCAGGACCTGCCGCTGACCATCGATCCCACTGGCGTCCACATGAGGTCGTTCGGGGACGACAACTACCTCGCAGGGTGCCCGCCGAGGGATGGCGATCCTGCAGTGGGTTTCGATGATTTCGCCTATGAGGAAGGCATCTGGGAGACGAAGATCCTCCCGGTCATCACGAACCGCTTGCCGACAATCGGCGAGGTCACGGTGATCGATTCCTGGGTCGGCCACTACGAATTCAACACCTTCGATCACAATGCGATCCTTGGTCCCCATACCGAGGTCACGAACCTGCTGATGTGCGCTGGGTTCTCAGGTCACGGTAGCCAGCAAGCACCCGCCTGTGGTCGCGGTGTCGCCGAGCTGATCACTTACGGTGAATTCCGGACTCTCGACCTGTCCCCGCTCGCCTACGAGCGCATCGCCAAGAACGAGCCGCTGGTGGAACGGGCCGTCATCTGAGACCCAACGGCGCCACTTCTACTGTGTCGGAGGGAGCGACTACGTGGGCCGGGTTCTCGCTCGGCGCAGATTTGCGGGGACGGTGTCGCGGGCGCACGCGGGCGTCATACGAAGGCGCTGTGTCCGGTCAACGACCGTCCGACGATCAGGGTGTTCATCTCCCTGGTGCCCTCGTAGGAGTAGATCGCTTCCGCGTCGGCGACGAATCGGCCTACGTTGTGTTCCAGTAGTATTCCGTTGCCGCCCATCAACTCCCGCGCCCATCCGACAGTTTCACGCATTCGGACTGTACAGAATGCCTTGGCGAGCGATGAGTGCCGGTCTTCGGCGTGCCCCTGATCCTGCAACTGGGACAGCCGTGCACACAGGGCCAAGGACGAGGTGATGTTTCCGAGCATCCGCACCAGCAGGTCCTGCACGAGCTGGAAGCCGCCGATCGGCCGGCCGAACTGTTCACGAGCGCAGGCATATCTCAGCGCGTTCTCGTATGCGCCGCGCGCGCATCCGACCGCCATCCAGGCCACGCCCGCGCGTGTCAGTCGGAGCACCTCGGCGGTGTCCTTGAATGTGTTCGCGCCTTGTAGGCGGTTGTGCTCCGGAACCCGCACGTTGTCGAGCGTGATGAGCGCGTTCTGCACGATCCGGAGGGCGATCTTGTGCTCCTGCTTGTCCGCCGTGAATCCGGGCGAGGAGTTCTCGACGACAAATCCCTTCACCTGGCCGTCGGCGACATCCTTGGCCCAGATGACCGTGAGATCGCCGAACGTCGCGTTGCCGATCCATTTCTTCTGCCCGTTCAGGGTCCAGGTGTCACCGTCGCGTTCGGCGGTCGTGGTGAGCCCGCCCGACGCACCGGAGCCGACGTCGGGTTCGGTCAGCCCGAAGGATCCGATCTTCTCGTACCGTGCCATCGAGGGGAGGAAGCGTTCGCGTTGTTCGTCCGAACCGCACAGGTATATCGATCCCATGGCGAGGCCGCCATGCACGCCGTTGAAGGTGGCTATCGAGGAATCCGTGCGGGCCAGCTCCATCGCAATCATCCCGTCGAGCAGGTAACTCCGTCCGGCACAGCCATGGCCCTGGTAGGGCACGCCGGCGATGCCGAGTTTCCGGAGTCCGGGCACGATCTCGAACGGGAAGGTCCCGGCATTCCAATGTGTGTTGATGATCGGGTCGACCTCGGTGGTCATGAAATCGCGCACGGAGTGCAGCATTGCGCGCTCGGAGTCGGAGAGCATCTGTTCGAATGCATAGAAATCCGATGTGTCGATGTTCGGACTGGGGCTCATGGGCTTACTCCTGGGTCGTGAAGGAAGGTGGTGATCACCGGCGCGAGTTCGGTGGCATTGGTGACCAGGTCGATGTGTCCGCCGGAGTGCAGATGGATGGTTGAATGTGGCAACAGCTGATTCATGATGCGGGCGTTGACCACGGGCACGATCGGGTCGTCGGTGCCCGCGACGAGGAGGGTCTGCTGCCTGATCGCGGGCAGCAGGGGCAGGCTCGTCCACACCGCTCCGGCGAGCAGTTGATGGAAGTAGCCGATCTTCGATCCGGCGTGCAGCTGCTGGAGGAAGAGCCCGGCAACGTCGTCGCCCTGCCGGCGCGCGGTGCCGCCGTACAGGTCGCCGGCGATCGAGGCCGCGTAGGCCGGGTCGCGGAACCTGCGCGGTGTCAGCATCTTGGCCAGTACCCGAGGGTTGCCGGGAACCATCACTGCGCCGGTGCCGGTCGCGGCCAAGACCAGTCGCCGGCACCGGCGCGGATTCTGGACGGCGAACTGCTGTGCCAGCGCCCCACCCCAGGACAACCCGAGCACGTCGACGACGCCGAAGTCGAGTGTGGTCAGCACCCGCCCCAGCATCCAGGCCAGGTAGGCAAACCCGTAGGGGGCAACGGACGCGGGGGATCCGCCGGTGCCGGGAACGTCGAACCGAATCACGGTGATCTCCGGATCCAGCTGCGCCACCAACGGATCGAGCACCTCGTAGCTGGCCCCGATTCCGTTGCACAAGACCAGCGGAACACGTCGGGTGCCGGCGGATCCGGGCCGGATGCTGACGCGGATCCGCTGACCGGCGGTCGCGACGAATCTCTCGGCCTCGATGTCCGCGTTCATCGGTACAGCACCACGACATCGGCGATGCAGGCCGGGCGTTCGGTGCCGTCGACCTCGTAGGTCAGTCCGAAGACGACCTCGACGCCGGCGGGCTTGTGCTGGGCCGACGTGACGGTCACCGTTGCCCGGAGTTTGGCACCGACCGGCACCGGCGCCGGGAACCGCACCCTGTTCAGCCCGTAGTTCAGCGCGGCCTGCACGTTGTCGATGGTCAGAACGTCGGCGAGCACTCGCGGGGCCAGCGAGAGCGTCAGGTAGCCGTGCGCGATCGTCCCCGTGAACGGCCCCCGGGCGGCGCGTTCGGGGTCGGTGTGGATCCATTGATGGTCGCCGGTCGCGTCGGCGAAGAGGTTCACCTGGTCCTGGCCGAGTTCGTACCACGCGGTGGTTCCGAGGGTCTGTCCGGTCAGGTCGAGCAAGTCCGCCGGGTTGGCGATATGTGTGGTCATCGTCGTCTCTCAGGTGGTGTCAGTTCTGGTGCACGTAGGTGCCGGGCGCTGGGGCGAGGGGTGCATAGCCCGGGCCGCCCAGGGTTTGCGGTGCGTCGACTTCGGGGCCGCTGCGGTCGGCCAGCCAGCTGACGTAGTCCGGCCACCACGAGTCGGTGGTCTGCTCGGCCGTCTGCACCCAGTCTTCGGCCGTGTCCTGATCGACTTGGCCGATCTGGAAGGAGGCCCTGGGGTTGCCCGGCGGGTTGACCAGGGCCGCGATGTGGCCGCTCGACGACAGGACGAACCGGTTGTCCTTGCTGCCGAGCAGCCGGGCACTGCGGTAGCAGGCCTGCCACGGGGAGATGTGATCGGCGACACCGCCGATGACGTACGAGTCCGCGGTGACCTTCGACAGGTCGACCGGAGTTCCCAGCATGCTCACCGCCCCGGGGATGGTCAGCGCGTTGCGTAATCCCATCAGCACCAGGTCGCGGTGCAGCGCGGCCGCCATCCGGGTGGTGTCCGCATTCCAGAACAGCACGTCGAAGGCCGCGGGCGAGCGGCCCTGCACGTAGTTGTTCACCCAATACCGCCACACCAGATCCGTCGGTCGCAGCCACGCGAACACCTCGGCCATCGCCCGTCCGTCGAGGTACCCCTTGGACCTCGACGCCCGGATGGCGGCCTGCGCTGCGCGCTCGCTCATTGCGGCCGACGCGAAGCCGGCCCTGTTCTGGTCGAGCACCGTGACGGCGAGCGTGAGTCCGGCGATCCGATCACCCTCACCGATCTCAGCGAGATGGGCCGCGGTCATGGCGGCGAGGATGCCACCCGAGCAGGTCGCCAGTAGGTGCGCGCTGGCGGTCCCGGCGATCTTCTGCACCGCATCGAGCGCCTCGACGATCGCCGCACCGTACGTATCGACGTCCCAGTCGCGATGCCGGGCTTGGGGATTGCGCCACGAGATCGTGAAGACCTGCTGGCCCTGCTGCAGGAAGTACTCGATCATGCTGCGACCGGGAGCGATGTCCATGATGTAGTACTTGTTGATCACGGGCGGGATCAACAGCAGCGGGATCGAGCGCACCTTCGGTGTCTGCGGTGCGTAATGGATCAGTTCGAACGCCCGGGTCTGCAACACCACAGCCCCCTTGGTGGTGGCGACGGTCTCGCCGACGGCGAACGCGTCGGGATCCACCATCGCCGGAATTCTGGGCTGGGACAGCATGTCACGGGCGAAGGCCTTCAATCCGCGCACGGCGCTCAGCCCGCCGGTGTCGATCATTGCTTTCCAACCGACCGGGCTGATCAGGGGGTTGTTGGTCGGCGCCAACCCCTCGACGATGTTGTCGAGAACGAACCGCATCTTCTCCGCGTCGCGCCAATCCAACTGGGCATCGTCGAACAGCTTGTCGGCCGTCTCCGCTGCTGCCAGGTACGCCTGCATGGTTCGCTTGAGCAGGGGATTGCCCTGCCATGCCGGATCGACGAAGCGTTTGTCACCCCTCGCGGGGGCACGTTCGCAGGTCCCGACGGCAATCGTGCCCAGTTCGCGGGCCAGGGTAGTGCCGCGACGAGCGAGTGTGCGCTGCCGTTTGGTGAGATTGACCGCCGACCGGGCCCAGGCCCCATTCGGGAGCATTCGGCCGAAAAATCCTCGGGTGGAGCTGGTCAGCAGCAGGTCCAACGGCGCGGCGAGCTCGTCGGGGCTCGTGGTCGGGCTCTTGGTCGGGTTCGTCATGACTACTTGGTGCTTTCGGTTGTAGGAACGGTTACCTCGCGGCGGAGGATCTTGCCGGTCGCTCCCTTCGGGAGACTGTCGACGATCCACACGCGGCGCGGGTACTTGTAGGCGGCGACTCGCTGCTTCACGAAGTCGCGCAGTTCGGTGGGATCGACCCGCGCGCCGTCCTCGAGGACGACCGCAGCGCCGATCTCCTCGCCGAGTGAGTCGTGCGGAAGACCGATGACCGCGGCCTCGACCACCACCGGATGCTCGTAGAGCACCTCCTCGACCTCCCGGGGGTAGACATTGAAACCACCGCGGATGATCAGGTCCTTCTTGCGGTCGACGATGTAGAAATAGCCGTCTTCGTCGACCTTGCCGACGTCACCGGTCGAGAACCAGCCATCGACCGAGAGCGCCGACGCCGTCGCGTCCGGCAGGTTCCAGTACCCCTTCATCACGTTGTGGCCCCGGATCTGGATCTCGCCGAGCTCGCCCTGCGGGACCTCGTGGCCCACCAGGTCGACGATCCGCATCTCGACACCCTCGACCGGGGTACCGATCGATCCGGGCTTGCGCTCGCGGTGCAGGTGGTTGAAGGACGCTACCGGGGAGGTCTCGGACAGCCCGTAGCCCTCGAGGATCGTGGCACCGAAAATCTTCTCGAAGTCGGTGAGTACCTGAACCGGCAGGGAGGCGCCGCCGGATACGCAGACGCGAAGGGACGCCGTCGCCGAGGAAGGAAACCCCCTCGCCTCACCGAGCAGCGCCGAGTACATCGTCGGCACGCCCTCGAACACCGTGACTGCGTCGCGTTCGATCACGTCGAGGGCCGTGTGCGGGTCGAATCTGGGGATCAGTGTGAGCGTCGCCCCCGCCGACACCGAGGTGTTCAGCCCGCAGGTCAGCCCGAAGACGTGAAAGAGCGGCAGACACCCCATCACTACGTCGTCGGGCCCCAGTTCGATCAGGGTGCGCGCGGCGACGTCCTGGTTGCGGTCGAGGCCGCCGTGGGTGAGTTCGGCCCCCTTCGGCTTGCCGGTCGTCCCCGACGTGTGCAGGACGACGGCGGTGTCTGTATCGGCACGGTCGACCGGACTCACTTGTTCGGGCAGATCCGCCGTCAGCCTCACCAGATCGGCATCGTCGACCAGCCAGCATTTCGCTCCGGCCGCCGCGGCGGCCGCGGTGGCCTCCGGGGCGAAGGCCGGCGTCGCGAAAAGAGCTGTCGCACCCGTGTTGGAAAGGTAGAACTCGATCTCTCGGGACTTGAGCAACGGGTTCATGGGCACCGCGATGGCACCGCTGCGCAGAATGCCGTAGAAGGCCAGCGCGAATGCCGGCGTATTGGGCAGCATCAACCCGACCCGATCGCCGGCCGCGATTTCTTCGCGGTCGAGGAAGGTGGCGACTCGCGCGGCCGCCGCGTCGAACTCGGTGAAGGTAAATTCCTGATCGCCGCAGCGAAGCGCGATCTTGTCCGGGTATTTTCGCGCTGAGGCAACAAGATTCAAACTCAGATTGGACAAGAGGACCTCCGGTGACTGTTGGCGTTTTGCCGTTGAATCAAGGGTGACTCCTGGCGCCGCCTCAGTCGATGGCCGCGGGAACAACGTCCGTCGGCCGCCGGTGTGTGCGCTCACAACCGGCGTCGATTCGGCCTATCGTGTCGGTATGGAGGGACGACCAGATCCACCCATCGTCGAACTCGCCGACGCGATGCTGGCCCGTGCCGACGAGTTCGGTGCCGCGCTGGCCGCGGTCATCCGTCGCGACATCGACTACTACCGGTCGAACACCCTCGTGAGCACCGACGAGATCCAGCGCAGCTGCAGCGCGAACATGACCTTCGTCTTTCGTGCGCTGGCCGGAGACACCGATATGGACGTCTCCGCAGCGGAAGCGACCGGGACCTCCCGGGCGCTGGCCGGCGTCCCGTTGCCGGCGGTGATGGCGGCGTACCGGGTCGGCTTCCGCTTCATGTGGGAGAAGACGGTCACGGAGGCGAGAAGTAGCGGGGTGCCGCTCGCCGCGATCCTGAACGCCACCTCGCAGATCCTCATCGCCCAGGACATGTTCACCCAGGCGATGACCGACGCGTACCGGCACCAACAAACGATTCAGGTCCTCAACCACGAGGAGGAACGTTCGGCGCTCGTGGAAGCGTTGTTGTTCCGCCGCATCACCGACATACAGAGTCTGTGGGAGACAGCCGACCTCTTGCGGTTGCCGACAGCTGGCCCGTATGTCGTTGTGGCAGCGCAGGTTCCCGCCATCGGCAAACTCGGTCTCCCGGAAATCGCAAGCAAGCTCGACGTCCGTGACATCCGCTCAGCATGGCGACTGCTACCCGACCTCCAGGTCGGCATCGTCTTCCTCCGCCGCCCCGACATCCTCCACGAGCTGATCGACGTCCTCGACACCGTTGCCACCTCGCGCGTCGGCATCAGCCCACAATTCGACGACCTCAACGAGACCAGCGAAGCACTTCGACTCGCCCGGATAGCCACCGGCGAGAGACCGTCCGGCGACTCCTTGATCACGGTCTTCGACGGGTCTGCGCTCGCGTTCGCCGCCGTCAGTGCACCCGAGGCCATGAAACGGATCGGGAAGTCCGTGCTCGGACCGATCGATGACCTGCCACCCGAGGAGCGCAAGATTCTGGTGGACACCTTCGCGGCGTGGCTCGATACAGGTGGTTCAGCGAACGAGACCGCTGCGAAGATCTACTGCCATCCGAATACCGTCCGGCATCGACTCCACCGCATCGAGGAGTGGACCGGTAAATCGCTGTCGCGGCCAAGAGATGTCGCCGAACTCTGCCTGGCATTCGAGATCGACCGACTACTGCCCTGAAGGCACCGCGTTCAGCGCAGGCGCGATTGCAAGGCCGACGAACGACTCTTCCGTAAAGCTCTCGACCAGGCAGTGCCTGGCTCCTCGGGTGCTGGTCACCGACAAGCTCGCCAGTTACGGGATGGCGCATTACTCGGCGTCCTGATCGCCAACGTCTTCGCGTCCTGTCTTCTCAGAGCATTGGCTGGCGGGTCAGGGTGCCGCCATCGACCGTGATGGTCTGCCCCGTGATGTAACTAGCATCGTCGGAGACGAGGAAGGCCACCACTGACGCGATCTCCGACGGTGTACCCAGTCGGCGCATCGGTACGTACCGCGCGATGACCTCATCGGATAGATCGGCGACCAGCGGATCAACCATCGGTGTTCGTATGCAGCCGGGCGCAACGCAGTTGACCCTGATGTTTTCATCGGCCCACTCAATAGCGCTGGTCTGAGTCAGGGATATCAGTCCGGCTTTCGAGGCGTTGTAGGGCGCAAAGTTGGCCTCCGCCGCCAGCCCGTTGACCGAGGCGATGTTGACGATCGATCCGCCGCCGGTGGACCGCATGGCACGGGCCGCCGCAGCAGAAGTGAGTGCCGCACCACGCAAGTTGTTGTGCAAAGTGGCGTCCCATCCCTGGGCCGTCATGTCGACCATCGCGATCGACTCATAGATGCCGGCATTATTGACGAGATAATCGACCCCCTCGAACAGATCGAGGCACCGATCGACAATGCTGTTACCCACATCCGGATCCGCCAGATCCGCAGCCATTCCGGCAACTTGACCGCTGTGCTGGCTCAGCTCCGCGGCCACCGCATTGACCTGGGCTGTATTGCGTGAGCAGATCAGCACACGATAACCCCGTCGTGCAAATAGCTTTGCGCAGGCGTACCCGATACCCTTGGTACCTCCGGTGATAATGACGCGGCGGTCCACACCGGCTTCCGAGTTGTTCACAGTCACTTCCCTTTCCTCGCTCAGATGAAGTTGGCCGACCGCCGGCACAGGCCGCGTTGGTAGCTGCCCGCGCCGTGCTTCTCGCGTGTGGGCCCCTTTGCGTACACCGGATCAGACGTCGTGGTCGGTGAATGCCTTTACCGGCCGCACGCTCGGTTCCTGGCTCTACCGAATAGTGGACAACCCAGCGTTATTGGCTACCTCCTCGTGGACGGTCCCAGCACCCCTGGTCACGCGCATCTCGAGCTCGAGGGCGAGAGCGTCCGCGCCCTCGGGCATGGCAGGAGCCGGGAGTCGCCAGACCAATGGAAGCTTGTCCTGGACGACGCGTCGATAGACATAGAGCACGACCGAGAACAGCAAGATACCCACTGCCAGCAGAGATTCCCTTGCGCCGCCGTAGCCCAGCAAGCCGGGATTGAGGACGCCGATCACGGTGATGAACACGTTGAACACCACCAGGACGGCCACGACCGGAATCCACGCGTTACTCCGCCGAATCGGCCGCGGCCAGTTCGGGCGATCTTTGCGTAGCAGGATGAAGGCCGCCAAACCCAGGATGATCGCCAACAGGTAGCCGAGATTGYTCGCCAGCAGGATGCTCACCGGATGCCCCACCAGGA